>DASQIU010000105.1:0-25315 GCA_035631395.1 Daejeonella sp.
CGTTAAAATGGTTTCGCCCTTTTTATCCTGAAAAGTTAAAGGAAAATCATGCTGCCGATTTTGGCCATTGATCCAACCCAAATACCAGTTGAAGGGAATTTTTACCTGGGCAGAATCCTGCATCAAGCCTAAATTAGCTCCCGGAGTAAAAGCCTGCACCCATGCAGGCCAAAGAGCAATAGTTATCAGTAGTAGTTTTTTCATCATACTTACTTTTTATACAAACTATCCAAAGCCACATTTAACTTCAGCACATTCACCACTTCGGGCCCCAACAAAGGCTTTTCCGTATATTGATCTACCAGCTTCATCAAATGTTCAGGTTGGATATTCCTGATTTTAGCGATCCGGGCTATCTGAATTTTAGCGGCGGGAGGAGATAAATGCGGATCCAGGCCGGAACCCGAAGCAGTTACCAGTTCAGCAGGGATCTGTGATCTTTTCACTCCGGGATTAGATTGTAAAAAATACCGGATACGCAGCTCCACCTGCGTTAAATATTCCTCGTTAGAAGGCCCTTTATTGGATCCGCCGGAATTGCCACCATCGTAATTCACTGCCGATGGTCTGGACCAGAAATACTCATCGCGGTTAAACTGCTGCCCCACATTCACAAAGCCAACCGTGCGGCCATTTAGTTGGATGGTACGGCCCTCGCCTTTTCCCGGCGCCAACTGCCCGATACCGGCAATCAGCAAGGGATAAATTACCGAAAGCAACACCAGGAGTACCAGGCTAATACGTATGGATGGCCATAAATAGCTTTTCATGGTATCATAGTTTAAAGAAAGCAGTGATGAACAGATCAATTAGCTTAATGCCGATAAAAGGCGCAATTAATCCGCCTAAACCATAAACAATCAGGTTACGCCTTAACAAGGCACTGGCTCCAATAGGCTTGTATTCAATCCCTTTTAAAGCTAATGGAGTTAACAGCAGGATGATGATGGCGTTAAAAATAATAGCCGATAGAATAGCCGATTCAGGGCTATGCAACTGCATGATATTCAATGCTGCCAAAGCCGGAATGGACGACATGAACAAAGCCGGCACAATGGCAAAATATTTAGCCACATCATTGGCAATGGAAAAGGTAGTAAGAGCGCCCCGGGTCATGAGCAGTTGCTTGCCAATTTCCACAATCTCAATCAACTTGGTAGGATCATTATCCAGATCAACCATATTACCGGCTTCTTTAGCCGCCGCGGTGCCGCTATTCATAGCTACCCCCACATCGGCCTGAGCCAGAGCCGGCGCATCGTTAGTTCCATCGCCCATCATAGCCACCAGTTTGCCCCTGGTCTGTTCCTGGCGGATATAATGCATTTTATCTTCGGGCTTGGCTTCGGCTATAAAATCATCCACGCCGGCCTTATCGGCAATATATTTGGCCGTCAACGGATTATCACCAGTCACCATCACGGTTTTTACTCCCATTTTTCGCAAACGCTCAAAGCGCTCATAAATACCGGGTTTAATAATATCCTGCAATTCTATTACACCCAATACCACTTCGTTTTGCGCCACCACCAGCGGTGTTCCGCCATTGGTGGCAATTACTTTGATCTGGGATTCGGTATCTGAAGGAAACTGGTGCGCAGCTTTTTGAACCAGAGAATTAATGGCATCGGGGGCGCCTTTACGAATACGCCTTCCATCAACCGTATCAATACCGCTGGAACGGGTTTCAGCAGTAAAACGAATAAAATGAGCCTGGCTCAAATCCTCCTTAAAGGGATCTGATCTGTAGGATCCGCTTTCCTGGATGTTTAAGCGGGCTAGTTCCACAATCGATTTTCCTTCCGGAGTTTCATCGGCCAGCGAGCTTAATACACAGGCTTCGGTAAACATCTGTAGATCAACCCCATCACTGGGATAAAAATGAGTGGCTTTTCGGTTGCCAATAGTAATGGTGCCGGTTTTATCTAATAAAAGAGTATCCAGATCGCCTGCCGTTTCCACGGCCCGCCCGGATTTGGTAACCACATTGGCCCGCAAAGCCCGGTCCATGCCGGCAATACCAATGGCCGATAACAAACCGCCAATGGTGGTGGGTATCAGGCAAACAAACAAAGAAATAAAAGCGGCGATAGAAATGGGCGTTTGCGCATAATCGGCAAAAGGTTTTAAGGTTACGCAAACAATCAGGAAAACCAGGGTAAAACCGGCCAATAAAATAGTAAGGGCAATTTCGTTAGGCGTTTTTTGACGACTCGCTCCCTCAACCAAAGCAATCATCTTATCTAAAAAACTCTCTCCGGGACGGGCAGAAACCACTGCTTTGATACGGTCTGAAAGTACCTTAGTACCGCCCGTTACGCTGGATTTATCGCCGCCGGCTTCCCTGATCACCGGAGCCGATTCTCCGGTAATGGCACTTTCATCAATGGTGGCAATCCCTTCAATAATCTCGGCATCTGCCGGAATCACATCGCCGGGTTCGCAAACAAAAACATCGCCTTTTTTAAGCTCGCTGGAGGTACGCAGTTCCAAAGCGCCATTACTCCGCAGCATTTTTACCGGAGTTTCCTCCCGGGTTTTGCGCAAACTGTTGGCCTGTGCCCGTCCCCGTGCTTCGGCAATCGCCTCGGCGAAATTGGCAAACAGCAGAGTAATTAATAACACCAGAAATACAGTCAGATTGTAGGCAAAACTCCCCTGACCAGTTTTTGAAAGGGAATAAATGCAAACCCAAGCCATTACCAGGGCACAAATTTCTACGGTAAACATAATGGGGTTGCGCACCAAAATTTTGGGATTAAGTTTGATGAAAGAATCCCTTACAGCGTCCTTCATTAAATCGGCCTGAAACAAACCATAGCGCTTTTTCATCCTGCTTAATTTTTAGGTATAGACAGATATTCAGAAACAGGACCCAGGGCCAGTGCCGGAAAAAAGGATAAAGCCGCAATGATCACAATAACGGCTAAGATCATGATCCCAAAAGTGGCTGTATCAGTTTTTAAAGTGCCCGCCGACTCGGGAATAAACTTTTTATTAGCCATCAGCCCGGCAATAGCCACCGGACCAATAATGGGCAGAAAACGTCCTAAGATCATCACCAAACCCGTACTCAGGTTCCAAAAAACAGTATTGGCCGACAAACCCGCATAACTGGAACCATTATTGGCCGAGCTGGATGTAAACTGATACAATATCTCGGTAAAGCCATGGTATCCCGGATTATTTAACCACTTGGCAGGTTGAACTGCCCAATGGACATGGGCAAAATTTAGCCAGATATAGCTGGCCATAGCCGTTCCCTGCAAAATCAGAAAAGGATGCAACAAAGCCACCAGAGTGGCAATTTTCATTTCCCGGGCTTCAATCTTACGGCCTAAAAACTCGGGGGTGCGCCCCACCATCAAACCGGAAATAAACACGGCAATGATCATGAAAATATAAAAGTTCAGATAGCCTACCCCCACCCCACCGTAAAGGGAGTTCACCATCATCCCAAACAACTGCATAGCCCCGGTAATTGGCATCATGCTATCGTGCATGGCATTAGACGAGCCATTGGAAGTAACCGTAGTACAAATGCTCCAATAAGCCGAAGCCGCGGGTCCCAGCCGCACCTCCTTGCCTTCCATAGATCCGCCCGGTTGGCTAATGCCCAAGGTAGCCAGGTAGGGATTTCCCCGTATTTCGGAGTTGATCGAAGGAATCAATACCAGCAGAAAGCCCAAAGTCATCACCCCAAAAATTACCCAGGACAACTTTCTGCGCTTCAAATAATATCCCAAAGCAAACACCAGGGCCATTGGAATAAGCGTAATACTCATGCATTCCACTATATTGGTGTAATAGTTCGGGTTTTCTAAAGGATGGGCCGAATTGGCGCCAAACCAGCCTCCCCCATTGGTACCAATTTGTTTAATGGCAATCATAGCCGCAGCCGGTCCGCGAGAAACATGGGCCGTATCGCCCTGCAAATTAATATAAGTGGCTTTGCCTATGTAGCTGGACGGCGTTCCGTTAAAAACCAAAAAAACAGCCACCAGCAAGCTCAAAGGCAGTAGAATGCGGGTAATGGATAAAACCAAGTTTTGCCAAAAATTACCCAGTTTGGTGGTTATCTGTTCCTTCATGGCTTTAAAAACCACCATCATGGCGGCTATACCGGTAGCGGCGCTCACAAAATGAAGGAACATGAAAATAAAGGTTTGGGTAAAATATGTGGCGCCGGTCTCGCCAGAATAATCCTGCAAATTGCAATTCACCAGGAAACTGATCGCCGTATTAAAAGCCAGATCCGGACTCTGATTAGGATTATGGTCGGGGTTTAAGGGCAAATACCCCTGAAACCTCAGACAGAAAAAAGCAAAAACAAACCAAATCAGGTTGATGGTAAGCATGGCTACCAAATGCTGTTTCCAGCTCATTTCCTGCCTGACATCAATGCCACTAAGCCTAAAAATCAGCCGTTCCAGTGGAGCCATAAAATCCAGCCAGGTTTTTTCCCCATTAAATACCCGGGCTATATACTTTCCAAGCAACATAGCCAGCAGAACGGTAAGAAGATAAATGAAAACAATACCAGGTATTTCAGTTTTCATGCAGCATGGTTTAGAATTTTTCGGGTTTAATCAGCACATAAAGCATGTAAATAAATACGGCGATGCTTAAAATCAACAAAGCGGTCATCATAGCCTAAATATTTTCCAGATAATGAGCAGATAGAAAAAACAGCCAGAAACAAATCAATGCCAACAACAGGAATAATACAGTTTCCATATCCGTGCAAAAATTTACTTGAAAACAATTAGGAAGGGCTTTGGTTGGCGGGAGGATTTCAGGAAAGCAGTATCTTTTTCAGGTTGCCCTTATAGCAGCCGGATGTTGGAAATGAGCCAAGAAAGTGTCTAAAATTTATTCGGTATCGAAGGTGGAGGACAAGATTTTTAAAACTTACTCCTGCCACATGGTTTGACAAGCTCACCACGACTACGGAACCATCACGCTGAGCCTGTTGAAGAGTGGTACAAAACGTGAAAACGAAACTTTTTAGACAGCCTCAAAAGCTGTTAGCTTATTTAGAAAAGCAATGCCTTGAATTCTTCGGAATCGTCAGTCCCGCTTTCCGTTCCAAATCCTCATTCCGCGGTGTGCTTAAACAGAATTCCAGCTCTCTTGGTATTCAGGTTTCGACAAACTCAACCTGACTTCCGGAGGAAAATTAAAGTGTCAAGTCAATCGTATTCTTCCGCTCCATTGCGGGTTTTCCACTCAATCGGGTTTAAATGGGCAATTCCTTTGCTCCTATTGTCGAGGTAGTGTTAATTATCGTCATCGCGAGGTACGAAGCGATCTGCAAACAAAGAGCTCCTTAATTGTTGATGTGTGAATTTGTTGATTGGTTAATTCCACTGCCGTCGTCCTGCCGAATTTATTTCGGCATCTCTCAAGGACGTGCCTGTTAATTCTGAAACCCGAGGTGAAGATTACTACCCCTGAGAGACCCTGAAATAAATTCAGGGTGACGAACCATGAGTATTCCGTTCGATAACCTCAGCCTGTCCGAGAGTTTTGAAAGGAAAAACGGTTGAAAACTCTTTGCCATTTCTAATCCGTAGGCAAGAAAAGCACACGCGACACGGCGCTAGCGGGGGCTAATGTATTTGCAATCATAGCTATGCCCTTTAAAGTTTGATTGTAAAATAGTCAATGCCGTATTTGTCGCAAAGTTTTTTTTCAGATTGTTTGAATTGCCAAGCAACAACTGTCGCCTTTACGCTTTTGTCTGTCAGGGCTAAACCTAATTGCGAGCATCTCAAAGCTCTATACTTAATTGCTTGATGAATTCCTGGCTCAACATTGTCAAGTTCAATTTCAACTACTGTATTGTTTATTCCTTTTGTGGGAGCAAAGAGTATGTCAACCAAGTCGCCAGAAATGTAAGAATGTTCAACAAGTGAAGTTACATCGCTTTTATTAAGTCCGATTTTGTCAGGGTTCTTTGCGACATATTCTTTTAACTGTTTGTGTTCTTTACTTTCACCACCTTTTCCATATTTTCTTTTGAGAAGAATTTTCTTTACAGTCAATTCATCAAGTGCTCCTTTTACAGTTGGTCGTGTCGTTGCGAAATCGGGGAAATCATTTTCAATTAGGTCGCCAATCATTGATTGAGTCGTTTCATTCTGAACAACATCTTTCAAGTCGTGAAGAATTGCAGCCACTTGTATATCTTCTAAATATCTAAATCGTCCTTGTCGCCATAATGGAGTTGAACTTTTATTGTTTCTGTGGTAATTCCAAAAGTTGAGTTCTTGTGCCTCGTCCATTGTCAGCCGTAAACTTTGCTTCTTTAAGCCAATTACCTGATGATGGTCATTGACTAAATCCTTAATTTTTAAGAAGCCAACGATTTTTCTTTCACTTTCAGGACAGTTTGTAAATCTTGTTGTCAATACTGCAATCTTACCTGAACCACTTTGTAAAATTCTAAATGGTTCACCTGTTTTATACTCGTTGCCCGGGTTCCATTCCCAACCTTCAAATAAGTAGCTTTCATTACATGGGTAGTCGCCCACATTACCCTTAAATCCTCTGTCATAATGTTTTCGGCAAGAACAAGCTGGTTGACTGCACCATCTACCACTGTCAAGTTCTACATTCGCGATAATGTTCTGAATGTCACACCGCTTTTTAAAACCAACGTAAATACCTTCGTCTCCGTTGTTGTATATTAAGTTGCAAGCGATATTTTTCATTTGTTTGTTCGTTTAATACTCAAAAGTTTCAAGTTAGCACGGTCGTCACGGGTTGCAGGTAACCTCTAAAATAGAGCATTCTTTTAATATCCCAACATTGTTAAAAACTTTTCTTTTTATGCGTAAATTTTAAAGCAAGCTATTTTGAGGTCCTATACAAAAAGAAATACGAGCGCATTTTTTATTGATTTTGCCAGATAGAACCTATAAATCCAGATAATGGCTTTTGCAGCAGGTTAAGGTAAATTGCTTTATGAAGACGAGTCTGTAGTAGCGGCTATTTACTAAAGCACCTTTTTTAATAGCTCTGAATCAGAACATCCGTTGGAATGCCCATTGTTTGATGCAACTGGCGGATCATTTCCAAGGTCAGCTTGCGCTTTCTATTCAGTATTTCGCTGGCTCTGCTCTTCAATCCTACAATCTTTGCCAGATCATTTTGATTATATCCCATTTGTTCCATCCGAAATTTGATGGCTTCTATAGGATCGGGATAGGTTATGGGATGATGTTCCTGCTCAAATTTATCGATAAGGATACCCAGTACCTCCAATTCATCGCCTTCAGGTGTTCCGGGTTTGGCGTCAAAAATCACTTCAAGCCGGTCGAGCGCCGCTTGGTAGTCCTCTGGAGTCTTTATTGGTTTGATCATCATTGTCTTTTTAAATTTTACGTGCATCAATTTTATCGTATTGGGCATGTGTGCCCATAAAGCGAACCCATGCCATACCGTAAGAATAATTGATCTTTACAATCAGGCGATAGTGATTGCCTTTAATATTGAATACCACCCGATTGTCTTCCAGAATGGAGGCGTTAGGATAATCCCTTTTAATATCATGCGGCCCCTTCCATTTAGCTTCTTCCGCCTCCTGGTACCAGGCCTTTAGCGACTGCTCACAGTCTGGGTGCTTCTCCCAAAAGTCTCTTAATGTTTTTTTAGCAATTACTCTCAAGCGACATTTTCAGTAAAGATAAGAAAAGTTCCCAATATGGGAAAAAAATCAAATGCTCTTGGCACAAATTCCTCATGCAAAAAACAAGTCAACTTTTAAAAACATCCAGCACAAAAAAAGGGCGCCCAACAGGCGCCCTCAAAATGATCTAAAAAAATAAACCTAGTGATGCTCCCCGATGCGGGTCAGCTCAGAAGATTCCGGAATAGTTACCACCAATGGAACCCGTTCCAGGGTTACAAAGCTGCTATCTAACCCAAAACCGCTTTCTTCAGAAAGGCTAAGCTTTTTCAGAATAAAATAATAATCCATGGTAATACGCTCAATAAACCGAAGTGTATTGGCTCTGGAAAGAACTTTCTCCAGTACAATAAAGCGGAAATCGCCCACTATTTTATGCTTGTTTAATGAGGTGTATTTACTGGTAATATCCACTTCGCCATTGCGCACCAGATCTTCTACTACCATCCTGAACAGCACATTAATTTGCTGCTCCACCCGGAAACCCAGTTTAAAATCTATCCGGATCAATTTATTCGGAATCAGGAAATCTACTTTGTACTCTTTGGTAAAAGGTTCGTCCATTACATCCACATGCACCAGCCAATAGACATCGGCCCGCTTGGGCTGCTTTTGCAGGATGGAGTACATAATTTTAGACTCAATTTCTGAAGCGAAATTGGCGCTGGTTAAATAAACCAGTTGGGAAGCATATTTAGGAACCGAAGTATCCTCGCTCAACTCGCTAATGATGGGATAATAATCATCGATCTCCACAAAACGTACATAGCGGTTTTTGATGCGCCGGGCGGATGACCAGGCCCACATCACCGATAATAACACAATAGCCATCATCAGGGTAAACCAGCCGCCATGCATAAATTTGGCCATATTCCCCACCAGGAAAGTTAGCTCGATAACCCCATAAACCACGGCAAAAAGAACCACCAGATAGGTTGGAAATTTCTTCCGGACCAAATAGATCGATACCAGGATGGTGGTCATTAAAAAGGTTAAGTTAATGGCTAAACCGTAAGCCCCTTCCATATTGGCCGATTCCCGAAAAATGAGTACCACAATGATACATCCCAACCACAAAATCAGGTTTACCGAAGGAACATATAATTGACCTTTGGTATTGCTTGGATAATTGATCTTCACTTTTGGCCAGAGGTTTAATCTCACCGCTTCCGAGATCAGAGTAAATGAACCTGAAATCAAAGCCTGACTGGCAATAATAGCCGCCATAGTAGCAATGCTGATCCCGAAAATCAGGAACCAATCAGGCATAATGGTGTAAAAAGGATTCTCGCCGGTTAAGGAAGTTCCCTGGCGCTGCCATAACCAAACGCCCTGTCCTAAATAATTCAGCACCAAACAGGTTTTTACATATATCCAGCTAATATGAATATTGGAACGTCCGCAATGCCCCAAATCGGAATATAAGGCCTCGGCTCCGGTAGTACACAGGAAAACGGCTCCCAGAATGACTAAGGCATTGGGATTTTCGGTTAAGATCTGATAAGCATAATAAGGATTGATGGCCTTAATAATTTCGGGGAACTGAACCACATAAACAATACCCAAAACGGCCATCATGGTAAACCAGATCAGCATTAAAGGGCCAAAAGCCCGCCCCACCAGCGAACTCCCGAAGCGCTGAATAAGAAACAAGAACGAAATAATGGTAATTACAATGGGTACCGTGGTTAATTCCGGATAGAAGGTTCTTAATCCTTCTACGGCAGAAGAAACCGTAATAGGCGGAGTAATCATCCCGTCTGAGAGCATGGCCGCCCCACCCAGCATGGCCGGAATAACCAGCCATTTGGCTCGCCTCCTAACTAACGAAAACAAAGAGAAAATTCCCCCCTCACCTTTGTTATCTGCCCGCAGGGTAATCAGTACATATTTAACGGTGGTTTGCAGAGTTAAGGTCCAGAAGATACAGGAAAGACTCCCCAATATCAGGTCGGTAGTAATAATGCGGTCGGCTACAATAGCCTTGAATACGTATAAAGGAGAGGTACCAATATCGCCATAAACAATTCCTAAGCTGATAAGTAACCCTGCTCCGGTTAGCTTGTTCAGATTTTTCTGTGCTGACATTATAGAAAATTATTGCCGCAAAAGTACAATCTAAATATCACATTAAAGTAAAAATGAAACGATATCCTATCCTTGCAGGTAACTAATGGAGACTATTCAACCTCCAATGTTAAAATATGTTAAATTGGTACTGTCCGTAAAAATGGGTATCATAGTATCACTTAATTATTTATACTTTTGTGTAGGAAAAACACGATGAAAAAAAGCTACTCCTTGTACATGCTTATTTGCCTAACGACAAGTATCATTTTGTCAGTTGGAGAAGTGGTGTATGGCCGTGGCCAGGGTTCAGGTCCTGATTCTACCAAAAACAAGACAAAAATTACCGATACCCGCTCTAACAAACCCGGAGGAGTAAAGGTAAATGTGGTTCCATTTAAACCTGCCGATAAAGTTTTTGGCAATACATCTTCTCAACCAGCCAAAACCATCATTAAAAATAT
Organism: Daejeonella sp.; assembly: GCA_035631395.1. Taxonomy (GTDB): domain Bacteria; phylum Bacteroidota; class Bacteroidia; order Sphingobacteriales; family Sphingobacteriaceae; genus Daejeonella. Next base: position 10,225 of record DASQIU010000105.1, read on the forward strand.
TGATACCGGCGAAGACAAAATACTTAATAATGTTAAAGTATATCCCAATCCGGTTTCAGATATGCTAAACCTCTCTTACCGGGTTAAAAAAGATTCTAATGTAACCATTAAAATCATGGATGTTTTAGGCAATGAAGTGGTGACTTTACTTTCTGAGCGGATGAGTGCCGGCGAACAAAACAACACCTTCAATATAGCCTATAAACTCAACAGCGGATTTTACTTTTTACGCCTGGTGGTGGGCAATGAAACCGTGATCAAACGCATTTCCGTACTTTAAAAAAGCGTCAAATTCTCTTCTAATTTGCAAAATTCAAGGCTGGAATTCCCCAAATCTCAATCCTTAGCAATATATTAGCCCATTCGGGCGGGTATCCACATGATGCTCCTAAAATCCTAATTAAAACACATGAAAATTATTGCTATTGGCCGCAATTATAGCGAACATGCTAAAGAACTGAACAACCCGGTTCCTACCGTTCCGGTTATATTTTTAAAGCCTGATACGGCCGTTTTAAAAGATAACAAGCCTTTTTATCACCCCGATTTCTCATCGGACATACACCATGAAATTGAAGTGGTTTTAAAGGTTTCTAAAGAGGGTAAATACATTTCTGAAAAATTTGCCTCCAATTATTACGAAGAGATCGGCTTAGGCATTGATTTTACTGCCCGCGATATACAGCAAAAACACAAAGAAAAAGGCCTGCCCTGGGAATTGGCCAAGGCCTTTGACCATTCGGCCCCGATAAGCCGTTTTATTCCTAAATCAGAATTCCCGGATCTGTACAATCTGGATTTCAGATTAGATTTAAACGACCAAACAGTTCAAAAAGGCAATACTGCCGATCTGTTATTTTCGTTTGAATATATTATCTCCTTTGTTTCCCGGTACATCACCTTAAAAAAAGGCGATCTAATTTTTACCGGCACCCCGCAAGGCGTTGGAAAAGTAAATGTAGGCGATCATTTGACCGGCTATTTGGGCGAGGAAAAGTTATTGGATTTTGATATCCGATAAATAATTGATTTGCATGCGTACTATCTATTTAATTTTCTTATTACTTTTTTCTGTACAAGCGTTAAAAAGTCAGAATATATATCCTGAAACGCAATATCCCAAAACAGATTTCAGGCCTCCGCTAGATCTTCCGCCTTCCCTTTCCGGATCATTTGGCGAGCTTAGGTCCAATCATTTTCACTCAGGTTTGGATTACCGCACCAACCAGCGGGAAGGTTATCCGGTTTATGCGGTAGCCGATGGATATATTTCGCGGCTCCGGGTTCAGGCTGCCGGTTTTGGCAATGCCATTTATATCACCCATCCTAATGGATTTACTACGGTTTATGCTCATTTGCAGCGATTTAACCCTCAAATAGCACAAAGCATAAAAACTTATCAATACCGGATTGAATCCTTTGAGGTTGATTTCCCTTTGCTTCCGCTAGAAATTCCGGTAAAAAAAGGGGATATCATCGCCTGGTCGGGAAACACAGGTAGCTCGGGCGGTCCGCACCTGCATTTTGAGGTACGCGATAGTAAGACGGAAGAAATTATCAACCCGCAGTTATTTGGCCTGGCGCTTCCTGATCGGGTAAAACCTACCATCAGCGGGCTGTATGTTTACCGCTTAAACGGACAGCCTTTCAGCGAGAAAACGCCGAAACAATATTTTCAAGTAATTGGCGCCAATGGCCTTTATAAATTAAATCAATCGCCCATTATTAACCTAAGTGGCGAAATTGGCTTCGGATTGATCACTTACGACAAAAACTCAGCTTCGGATAATACCCTGGGCGTATATTCCATAGAACTGAAAGTAGATGGAGAAAGCATTTACTCAGCGGTATGGGAGCGATTTGCTTTCCAGGACTCCAGGGCCATCAATTCGCATTTAGATTATCCGGCCTTGCTTACTTCGGGCCGGCGAATCCAAAAAAGTTTTATAGAACCCGGAAACCCCATCAAACTGTACAAAACCAGGATAAACCAAGGTCTGCTCAATATCAGCGATAACCAGGTGCATGATGTAGAATATGTGGTAAAAGACGTAGCAGGAAATACCAGCACCTTAGCCTTTAAAATGAAATACAATCCGCAATCGGTATTGCAGGCTAAGGAAACGCCGGGAGCTACCCGCTTTTATTATAACCGCAGCAACGAATTTGAAACCCCGGAACTGAAACTATCCATACCAAGCGGCAATTTATACAGCGATTTGGATTTTATCTATTCCGTTTCGGCTAAACCCCATGGCGCTTTTTCCAAAATGCATCATGTTCATAACCGCTTAACCCCGGTTCATAGCTCTTATACCTTATGGATAAAGGCTGATGATGATATGCCGGCCGAACTGCGTAGCAAAGCTCTGATTGTTGATCAGCAGCGGAGATCGCAGGGAGGAACTTATGAAAACGGCTTTATAAAAACCAACACAAACGCTTTTGGTAATTTTTATGTAACGGTAGATACCATCGCTCCTAAAATTACTCCGGTAAACATCAGTGAGGGAGCATCTATGGCCGGAGTGTCTAAAATGACCTTTAAAATTTCAGATAACCTATCGGGAATTCGTTCCTATACCGGCACCATAGACGGCCACTGGGTATTGATGGAGTTTGATGCCAAAACCGCTACCCTATGGCATACTTTTGACGAAAAAACTCCTCCGGGAAAACATAATTTTCAACTGCTTGTAACTGATATGAAGTCAAATACTCAGACGTTTAAGGTGAGTTTTTATAGATAGATCATCGTCCACCGTCTTTCGTCAATCGTTGGTTGACCTGTTACAGACGAAAGACGATGGACGAAAAACGGTGATCACCTTATCATTTTAACCTATCACAGATGAAAGACGTCAAACGAAAAACGACGGACGAAAAACGAATAAATCATTTACAAAACACTTTAACCCCTTACCTCCATGATCGAATTAAAAGAAGGCGACCTGGCTCCGGCCTTTACCGCCAATAACCAAAATGGCGATCCGGTTTCCCTGAGCGATTATCGCGGGAAAGACCTGATCTTATATTTTTATCCCAAGGATAATACCCCAGGTTGCACCGCCGAATCCTGCAGCTTTCGCGATAATTATCAGTCTTTATTAAAACAAGGATTTGAAGTAGTTGGCGTGAGTACCGATGATGAGAAATCGCATCAGAAATTCATCAGCAAATATGAACTTCCCTTTACCCTGATTGCCGATACCGACAAAAAGATTGTGGAAGCCTATGGCGTTTGGGTAGAAAAAAGCTTGTACGGCAAAAAATATATGGGTACAGCCCGAAAAACCTTCATCATTGATAAAGAAGGAATTATCCAGAAAATCATCGATAAGGTGGATACTAAAAATGCCTCGCAGCAGGTGATGGATCTGGTAGGATGATGCCGTTTTTCGTCTTTCGTCCGTCGTTTGCCGTCTTAACGAATGACGAATGACGATAGACGATAGACGATAGACGAATAACGATGGACGGCAGACGAAAGACGCTACTCAGTCGTTACCGGCTTTACCTTGATCACTTTAAACTCGGTACGGCGGTTTAACTGATGATCTGCCGCTGAGCAGCGAACACCATCTTTACAGCGATTCAGCAACTCGGTTTCACCCAGCCCCAGGGCCGATAAACGAGATGCCTCTACCCCACTTTTCTTCAAATAATTAACTGCCGATTGGGCCCGTTTTTGCGAAAGCCATAAATTATAATGAGCTGGTCCACGGGCATCAGTATGCGAACGCAATTGGATATTGACATCTTTCACCGAATTCATAAATGCAGTAACCCGATCCAAATCTGGCACAGCACCCGGCCGGATATTCCATTTATTAAAATCGTAATAGATATTATTTAAACGTACCAAATAGCCGTCATCCGCACGTTCTAATTCCAGCTTTAGCTTAAAAACCGTTGATTCTTTTATATCCCTGGAAGATATTTTCCCCTCCTGACGGGAGTAGAATTTCTGGGAATCGCCTTTGACAATATAATCCATCCCTTCTTCCAGCTCAAAACTAAACTTTCCATCCGCGTCAGACAGCACATACGTTTGTGCACCAGTATTGGTATTGATCAAATATACTGGAACATCTTGAATGGGCTGATTGGCATTTTTTTCCATCACCTGCCCATCGATCACAAAAAGAGGCTTTTCTGGCTTGGCCGGAATAATTTTAAACCGGTAAATATCATCTTGCCCTTGGCCGCCGCTGCGATTAGAGGAAAGATAACCGCTGTTTTCATCCGAAAATAAGATCCCGAAATCATCTTTGCTGGAGTTAATTGGTGCTTTTAAGTTTTCAGCTATCGCGAATTGATCATAGCTTCCTTCTGAATTGAAAATATCCAATCCGCCCATACCAATATGCCCTTTAGAGGCAAAATAAAGCTTGCCATTATAGCTGTTTACCATCGGAAAAACCTCGTCTTCGGCAGTATTAATATTGGGGCCACAGTTTACCGGTTTTCCCCAGGTACCATCATCTTGCTTTTTAGACGCATAAATATCCATGCCACCATAACCGCCGGGCATATCAGAAGCAAAGTATAAAATGTTGCCATCGGGCGATAAAGCTGGATGCTGCACCGAAAAAGCTTCATCCTTATTAAAAGGCAAAACCTGTGGATCAGTCCATTCTGAACCTACTTTTTTGGAGTAAAAAATCGCTTTTTTACTTAAGATCAATCCTTTAGTTTTTTTATTGGTTTCAATCCGGGTAAAATAAATCTCATTACCGGCCGCATTAAAAAACGCTGAACCGGTATGATAATCGGTATTAATAGGTTTTGGAAATAAATTAACCGATTGATTGGATGCACTGTAAAGCTTCATATAGGGATTGCCGGTCCAGCCATAAACCTCTTTTTTGTTTTTTTCGCCCGCACTTTGGACAAACCAACGGTCGGACACAAAAACCAAGTCATCGCCATATTTTACCGGAGAAAATTCAGAATATTCTGAATTTAAAGAGCGTTCATTTTCTATATGAACATTCATATCCGGATTTTGGGACCACATGCGGGCAACCTGACAGGAATTGGCCAGCACTTGCGCTTCCTCAGCTTTTGCCGGAATCAACTTGCCATATTTCAGATAATTTAGGGTAGCCAAATCAAAACGGCCGTTTTGCTTCAGCATATCGGCATAGTATTTATAATTAATGGCCGGAGCACCTGCAAAAGTTAGCACCTGGGCATAAGTCAGCTCTGCAGCCTGGGTATCGTTGACAAAACGATAGCAATTGGCCAACTTCTGGGCAATATCCAGCGAAGGTTTTTTTTGCATGATCTTTTCATAAATATCCAGGGCGAACTTATAGTCGTACTTTTCGTAGTACTTATTGGCCTTTTCTATGTTACCCGAAAAGATGTTCTGTGGAAGCAAATACAAAGACAAACAAACCAGGGAAGCAGGTAATACTTTCTTCAAATTCATGTTAACCTTTTGTTAAAAATATCTCGGGTTTAAGATAATAGGATTTCTCTTACCAATCACCATTCCTAAAGAAATTTCATGGGTTCCGCTGGTTTGGGCCGCCAAGCCGGACAATGAATAATCATAAGCATAGCCTAAGCGGAATTTTTTGGCGGCAAACAATTCCACGGCTCCTACTACTGAATTTTTCCGGAGTCCTTTACCCACATCGGTCTTTTTCCAGTTAAGCCCGGTACGGTAAGAAGCACCCAGCCAAACCGTTTCATGAAACAGAAAAAACGTATTTAAATCGATATTGGTAGGGCCTTTAGTATCCTCTTTAATCATAAAAGAAGGCTTAATTTTTATATCGTCGTTTATATCTGCTAAAAAGCCGGAAGTAAGAAAATAATGCCGGCCAGGGGCAAAAAACGGATTTTGTCCAATTTTATGCGGATCAATAAATGGCGATAAGAGATTACTTATCGAAAATCCGGCATAGAACTGATCGGTGTTAAAAAACACGCCAAAGCGGGCTTCGGGCGAGAAATAACTTTGTTTTCCGGTTCCTATGGTAGGGTCGCTGGGATCTTCTACCAACACCTGATCGGAGTTTAACACATATTGTACAGCCCCCAAAGCCAGACCAAAGGACAAACGTTCATCGTTTGCGCCAACCGGTAAACGATAAGCATAATTGGCATAGGCCGAGGTTTGTGAGTGCAAACCAATTTTTTCATTAACCACACTCAGTCCTAAACCCACCGTTTGTTTTTTTGAGAAGGCATCATCTATAATAAAAGATTGCGTTTTGGGCGCCCCCTGCAAGCCCACCCATTGATTCCGATGCAGCAAACTAAGGTTTAAAGACTCTTTATAACCTGCATAAGCCGGATTAATGACCAGGCTATTAAACATATACTGGCTGTATTGGGCATCCTGCTGAGCGCTGGCAGTGATCGCCATCAGGCAAAAAAACAAGAATATGTATATCGATTTTGCCATTAGTTTTTCCTTAACATGGTAATAAAACCTTTATAAGTTTTTTTGATACCATTCACATTTGCATTCAAAACATAGAAATAAGTACCCGGATTCAAATTAGAACCGTCCCAGGCATTATTATTAGAATAGCCCTTGGATTTAAAGATCACATCGCCCCAGCGGTTAAAAATGGTTAAATCATTTTCGGGATAGAATTCAATGTTTTTAATGGTCCAGGTATCGTTTTTTCCATCGCCATCCGGAGAAAAGGCATTATAAAAGATAAATGGATCAACATCTTCCAAAATGGTAGCCAAAGTAAAAGGCTGATTTTTGATGGTTTGGGTGGATGAATAAGATATTTGGTGATTTAGTCCATCGCCGTAACTGCCATCGGCTAAAGTTAAAGGCGAAACATGTTCCCAAAGCCTTTTACCTGTCCAGTTAACCAATCCGTTAAAATCGCTGTCTTCCTGTTTATTTTGGTAAAACCTGATCTGCACTTCTGAAGAACCCGTCGGCTGATCCAGCAAATAAAAATATTTATCAAATACGGCTTGTACCTCAGGCCTTTTGCTCAGGCGGTCAAATCCGCTTTGCGAAGGGTCTGCGTATTCAAAAGCTGCCGAAAAGGTGTTTATCTGACTGTCTGTAGGTTCGATAATTATAGGTCGGTAAACCGTTCCTGAACCAGTAACTGCTCCCAAAGGGAATACATAAGGGCTTACTGAATTTGTAGCCCGTATTAATTTGCCCTGCTTACCAACGCTAATAAATCCGCTACTGCGTAAAAGGGCATCGGGTTGAGGATTTAAGATAGAAAGAGAAAAATCAGAGATCGACAAATTCCGGTCGTTTAAGTTCAAAACACCTTTAACACGGGTATCTGCCTGCAATATTTTATCGCCCGCTCCGGATAAAATCAGATTGGGAAAAACCGTAAAGGCCGTACCGGTAATTTTCTGGTTATTGCCAGAAAGCAGTACAGAACCCACCGAACGAGCATCAAAAACACCTGAAACATCCTGATTATCCCAATCGCCCTGAAGCGATATTTTGCCCATATTCAAAATGCTACCCCCAACATGATGGTAATCTTTTTCAATAAAGAGCAAAGCACCAGTTTCTACCACCAGTTTCTCGCCGGTGTTTACCAGTTGCGCTTTCAGGGGTAGTTGGAAGCCTAAAAATATTCCAGCCAAAATGAGAGCCCGCCTGAACATATTATTGGATTACAGTGATATAAAAATTCATAGCGGGTAAATTAATGGGGTTAGTGGAAACATTGGTGAATTTTACCTCGACTGTACCTGCAACCGATACCCGAGCATAAGCAACTACAATTCCATCGGGCAATTCATTAGCCGGACTTACCATTACGGTTGCTCCCAGCTCAGTATTAGGCACCGAAAAATCTTGCTTATAAGATGCCCCAATGGCAATAAGCTGCGCAGTAGATAGAACAGATTCCTTAATTATATTATTCAATGGGGTACCACGCTGGCCCAGTTTAAAATCTCCGTGAACATCCAATATAGCTTTCGGAAGGAATATCTTACCTATACTAATCTTTCCATCAGCTTTAACTCGCAAGCGTTCTGTATTACTGGTAGCAATGACAAAATCCTTGGCATCATTGGTACCCAAAAAATCGCTTGGAGATGTACCGCTATTCCCGTTTTTAAGCCAAGCATCTACTGGTGGACCAACAGGGCCCCGAATATTACCGGTTTGACTCCAGCTACCAGCATTTTTTTCATAAGTATCTCCGGTAATTAAATCCAGGTACAGATCTTTATCTTGCCCCATGGAACTGGTAGGAGAACCGTTATCGGCAATCCATTTGGCGCCATCGGCCCCTTTAGGACCAGGAGTAGGAAGACCTGGAGCACCAGCAGGGCCTTGAGGACCCTGGGGTCCTGGGGGCCCTTGAGGACCTGGATCTCCCTGAGCGCCTTGGGGGCCGGGAGGACCATCATCCCCTTTAATTCCCTGCGGGCCAGTAATGCCGGGAGGACCCTGATCTCCGGTAGCACCCGGAGGGCCATCATCCCCTTTAATTCCCTGCGGACCAGGAATACCAGGAGGACCTTGAGCACCGGTAGCACCCGGAGGACCGTCATTTCCCGGATCGCCTTTAAGACCTTGTGGCCCCATTGGGCCATCAGAAAAATCATACCATTTATTGATCAACCAAAAATTAAAACGGTTATCGGTTGTATTATAAATGAGCATTCCATTAATCCCCGTATTGGAAGCGCCATTAGCCTGTAAGGCATCCCGTTCACTCTGCGTAAGCCTTGGAATCAGTATTCCTTTAGAATTTGAGGTAACATCTAAAATAGCTTTAGAGTTAGGGGTTTCGGTACCTATACCTATACTGCCTGTTTGCGCCAGAGCATTGTTTTCAAAAACCAGAAAAGCAACAGCCAGAAAGAGAAATATCTTTAAGGAAATAGGTTTGATATACAGGACATTGCGTAGAAGTTTAATCATATAATTACATTGAGACGTTAAAAATCGGCTTCCCAAAAAACCTTTTTAGCAATTTGATTAAACCCTTTTACGGAATTGTAAAATTTTAGGTTACAATTAATAATACACTCTCCGTGTTAGTTTATTTTTACGTTAATCTCCTTCCATTTCAACAACATTGGCTAATTTAGCAACCGGTAAGAATAAAACATTATGAACCCAGATATTGAAAAATTAACCGGAATTGCCACTCAGGTTCGGCGAGACATTGTTAGAATGGTACATGGTTGCCAGTCGGGCCACCCTGGAGGCTCTTTAGGTTGTACCGATTTTTTTGTTGCCCTGTATTTCCAGGTCATGAAACACAACACCGAGTTCCACATGGACGCAAAAGGAGAAGATCTGTTCTTTCTCTCAAACGGCCATATTTCTCCGGTTTGGTATAGTGTATTAGCCCGTTCAGGCTATTTCCCTATCGAAGAGTTGGCTACCTTCCGTAAATTAAACACCCGTTTACAAGGTCACCCCACTACACATGAGCATCTTCCGGGAGTACGTATAGCTTCCGGCTCATTAGGTCAGGGACTTTCTGTAGCCATTGGTGCAGCTATCACCAAAAAATTAAACAACGACCCTAATTTAGTTTATTCCCTTCACGGGGATGGCGAGTTACAGGAAGGCCAGATCTGGGAAGCGGCTATGTACGCCCCTCACAACAAAGTGGATAACCTGATTGCCACCATTGATGTGAATGGCCAGCAAATTGACGGTTCTACCGAAAACGTATTATCTCTGGGCAATTTGCGGGCTAAATGGGAAGCTTTTGGCTGGGAAGTATTGGAAATGAATGGCAACGATATGCAGGATGTATTACGGGTGCTGGAATTAGCTAAATCCAAAACCGGTAAAGGCAAACCTATTGTTATCCTGATGCAAACTGTAATGGGTAATGGCATTGATTTTATGATGCATTCTCATAAGTGGCATGGTATTGCTCCTAACGATGAGCAATTGGCCGCCGCCTTGTTACAGTTGGAAGACACCAAAGAAGATTATTAATCATCAGGCCATACAATACCTGTATAAAGAATTACAAAATGAAAAAATACACCTATTCCGAAAAAAAAGATACCCGTTCCGGATTTGGGGCCGGATTGCTGGAAGCTGGCAAAAAAAATGAAAACGTGGTTGCTTTATGCGCCGATTTAATTGGCTCCTTAAAAATGGATGCCTTTAAAAAAGAGTTTCCCGAGCGCTTTTTCCAGGTTGGTATTGCCGAAGCCAATATGATGGGAATAGCTGCCGGAATGACCATTGGCGGAAAAATCCCTTTTACCGGAACCTTTGCCAATTTCTCTACCGGACGGGTTTACGATCAGATCCGCCAATCCATCGCTTATTCTGATAAAAACGTAAAGATCTGCGCTTCACATGCCGGATTAACTTTAGGCGAAGATGGGGCTACTCACCAAATCCTGGAAGATATCGGTTTAATGAAAATGCTTCCGGGCATGACCGTGATCAACCCTTGCGATTACAACCAAACCAAAGCCGCCACCATGGCTATTGCCGAGCATCATGGCCCGGTATATTTACGCTTTGGCCGTCCTACGGTCCCGGTTTTTACTGATCCTGATCAGAAATTTGAAATCGGGAAAGCCTGGATGGTTAACGAAGGAACCGATGTAAGCATTATTGCTACCGGTCACCTGGTTTGGGAAGCCATCAAAGCCGGCGAAAAACTGGAAGCCATGGGTATCAGCGCCGAAATTATTAATATCCATACCATTAAACCTCTGGACGAAAAAGCAATCTTAGAGTCGGTTGCTAAAACCCGTTGCGTGGTAACCGCCGAAGAACACAACCGTTTGGGAGGTTTAGGCGATAGCGTTGCACAGGTATTGGCCCGCCACAATCCTACTCCACAGGAATATGTGGCAGTAAATGATAGTTTTGGCGAAAGCGGAACTCCGGACCAACTGATGGAAAAATACGGACTTAACTCAGACGCCATTGTTAAAGCAGTACAAAAAGTAATGCAACGTAAATAAAAATAATACTTTTAGTGGGGGAGCCGAGTAAATCGGCTCTCAACTAAAAAAAACTATGTATCCTGAAGATTCTGAAATACTTGCCAAATTTGCTGAGGAAAAAACCCGAAATGAGGCCTTTAATCTTCTGATAAAAAAATATCAGCAAAAAATCTATTGGCATATTCGCCGGCTGGTATTAGATCACGACGATGCCGATGACCTGGTGCAGGAAGTTTTTGTGAAAGTATGGAAAAACCTGGCCGGCTTCCGGAAAGATTCCCAACTCTACACCTGGATTTATCGCATCGCCACCAACGAGAGCATTACCTTTCTGAACCGCAAAAAGCTCAAAAACAACATTTCTTTAGATGAATTAAATCAGGACTTGGCTGATACCTTAGAAGGAAGCACATATTTTGATGGCGACAAGGCCCAAATGAAACTTCAAAAAGCCTTGTTAACCCTGCCCGAAAAACAACGCCTGGTGTTTAACATGAAATATTTCGACGATCTGAAATACGAAGAAATTTCTGCCATTTTGGGTACCAGTGTGGGCGGTTTAAAGGCTTCCTTTCATCTGGCTGTGAAGAAAATTGAGCAATACCTGTTACAATCTGATTAAACCTTTGGTCTTTAATAATATCTTAGAATTATATGGATTTTAACAGTACAGATTTTGAGTTGATGAAGGAGGCGCCTACGCTACATGCCATAGGCAGAAAAAATCCGTTTACAGTACCGGAGAACTATTTTGCCTCCTTAACCGAAGCATTAAATACTCGCATACTAATAGAAAGTGCCCGCTTTGAAAATGAGCAAGAGTTTAAGCTTCCGGAAAACTATTTTGAGCAGCTTCCCGATCTGATTGAAGGTCGCCTTGCCCTGGAAAATATAAAATCCGGTTTAGCTGCTAAAAGCGGGTTGACCATCCCAACGGGATATTTTGAGGAATTAAGTCCGAGAATTCTGGCCTTAATAAATGATCAGCCGTCAAAAGAGCAAACCATACCTAAGCTAAAAACGATGTGGACCAGCTATGCCGCCGCAGCCTGCGTAGTCCTGATTATGAGTACCGCCTTGTTTTTTAGTTTGCACAACAGCAACAACATTGATGCCCGGCTGGCCAAAATCCCTGAGCAAGACATCGTTAATTACCTGCAATTACATGCCGATATCGGCGATACGCCGGCCATTATGGAAAACCTGAACCACAATGCCAGCTATACCCAGTTAAGCAATGATGTTTCAGCAGATGATCTGGAATTTTACATTAACAACACCTTATAAATATTTAGGGATATGAAATGGATTTTAAGCTTTCTAATTTGCCTGTCACTTTATCTACCGGCCTCGGGACAAACTCCCTACCGGCATTCTCAGCAAATTGAATCCGTTAAAATAGCTTTTATCACGCAACAACTTAATTTAAGTAATGATGAGGCTGAAAAATTTTGGCCTATCTACAACAATTACCAAAAAGAGTTGAATGAGCTCCTGAAACAGAAAAGGGAAAACCGGATCAAAAATAAAGCAAACGCCACCGAAGAGCTGGATAACGAATTAGACTTTGAAGGCCGTCTGCTGGATATCCGCAAAAAATACAAAGCGGAATTTTCAAAGGTCTTGCCGGCCGACAAGGTATTGCAGTTCTTCAAAGCAGAACGCGAATTCAGGGAACAAATGATCCGCCAATTAAAAGAACGGCAGAAAAACCCATGATCTAGCCCGGGAAAGTAGAGCAGCCTAAAATATTCTTAAATCCGTATTTTTGCAGCATGCTAACTCCCAGACAACTATTCTTATTAAATACAGCCCAAACATCCAACTTTCCCCGTTTATTAGAAATAGATAGCGCCGAAGGCCTCTATATTTATGATACCCAGGGCAAAAAATACATGGACCTGGTATCAGGCTTTGCGGTTAGTAATATTGGCCACCGCCACCCTAAAGTGGTACAGGCTATTAAAGACCAGGTTGACCGCTATTTGCATATCACTGTTTATGGAGAGTATGTACAAGCTCCGCAGGTACAGTTTGCAGCCAAACTTTGCAGTGTTTTACCTGATAACCTAAGCTCGGTTTACTTTGTAAATTCCGGCGCCGAAGCTACCGAAGGAGCTATGAAACTGGCTAAACGCTATACCGGCCGTACAGAAATTATTGCTTATCAGCATTCGTACCATGGAAGTACACAGGGCGCTTTAAGTGTGATGGGGAATGAATACTACAAACAACAATACCGTCCTTTATTGCCCGGCACCCGTTTTATTCAATTCAACCATCTCCCCGATCTGGAATTGATTACCGAAAAAACAGCGGCCGTCATCCTTGAAACCATTCAGGGCGAAGCCGGCGTCAGAGTACCTCTGCCAGAGTATATGCAGGCTTTGCGCCGGCGTTGTAACCAAACCGGAACTTTATTGATTTTAGATGAGATACAAACCGGATTTGGGCGTACCGGCAAATTATTTGGGTTTGAGCATTTTAATATCGTACCCGATATTTTATTACTGGCCAAAGGAATGGGCGGCGGCATGCCGATTGGCGCTTTTATATCCAGTAACCAGATCATGGGCGTTTTGAAAGAAAACCCGATTTTGGGCCATATCACCACCTTTGGGGGCCATCCGGTAAGCTGCGCTGCCGGCCTGGCTACTTTAGAAGTTTTGCTGGAGAATGAACAACTCATCAACAGCGTTCCAGCCAAAGAACAACTATTCCGCCAATGCCTCCGGCACCCCAAAATCAAAGAAGTGAGAGGAAAAGGATTAATGCTTTCCATTCAACTGGATTCTTTTGAACAGGTAGAAAAAGTTAGCCAACAATGCGTGGAAAAAGGCATTATTATAGACTGGTTCCTACATTGCGATACCGCCATGCGCCTGGCCCCGCCTTTAATTATTACTGAAGAAGAGATCAAACAAGCCTGCCGGATTATTACTGAAACGTTAGATGAGGTCAATTAAAATTAAAGAAGCACGAATTTATCTCACCAAAGACTCTTGCCAACCTATCCAAACTGATCAAGGGATTTTTGGACATTTTGACAGCAAACGTAGCGAGGAAGACAAGCACCCAGCCGTCTGCCCCCTGCTTTTAGAATACCATGTTAGCAGCAGCTTTTATTTTGGTCTCGTAATATAATCTCCTATTTCACCTTCAACTACTTTAACCTGAAATGGGTCTTCGACCAAAATTGTCTCATACTCCCTTATGATTTCAGGGGTAAAGTTCATTTTAAGAACACCTTCTGTTTTATAATCTTTTGATGTCAGTCGCCATAGTATGTTAACGGAAGATGCATGATGCATAGGTTTAATTCTTAAATCGTTAAAACTCATTGTGTCTTCACTTACGAGAATGGTTTTTCTGGGACTAATTTTTCCGCCTCGTTTATCATCGTTCAAGAACGTGTCATATGGAATTGGATTAGATGGGGGGACAATTCCAGACCAGTTGCGTACCCTTACCAAATTTTGAAATTCAGCTTCGAGTTTAAAAAATATTTTGAACTCCTCTATAGGGTCGTTACCTATATTATGTATTCTAAAATAGAACTCATAATAGCTGTTGTTAACTGAATTGTCAAATAGAGGGTTTATATTGTTGAAGTTTGGAAAAGCGAATTGATTGTAAAGCGGATTTGCAAATACAATCTTCTGCTTATATTCAGTAACTTTTTGAACAAATTTGACAGTTGCATTTATTTCTTGACTGTTATCATGAAAAGTTAAAACCGCATTTTTGTTTGTTTTAAAATTTTGGCTTTTAATGTACCAATCATGTGTTTGGCGGTTTTCGTCAATCAAGTCAACGATGTCTTCCCATGAAAATAAATGAATCTCAAAAAGCCCTTTTTGTTTGTGGTCAATATTTTTCTGCCTAACAAACGCTTCGATCTTTACATCTTTTACAGCATTTGTAGCAAAATAAAACTTTTTGAGAGGTGGAATGAATTTTTTGGCGTTTTCGATTTCCTTAAGAATTTCGTCCTCACTAAACTGTTTGTCAGTATACTCATCCTTGCCTTTACATTGTATTCCATAATATCCCATTTCTCCTTCTGGAATACCATAAACATCTACACCATTTTGATTTTGCCCCGCACGACCGTTCTTTTTAATTTCAGGACAATTCCAAATTTCACCCCAGAGTTTTTTACAGAGGGATTCAAAATCCTGCC
>DASQIU010000106.1:0-29896 GCA_035631395.1 Daejeonella sp.
AAGTAGGCTTTAATCCGGCAAAACCCACCAAAGCGGTTAAAACAATATCAATATTGGCATGGGCTACCACAGCAGAAAGTTCATCCAGTCCGCAAAGCACCTTAGCCTGGATAAAACGCAAAGCATCTTCCACTTCCCGACAACGGCTTTCATCTCCAATTACCACGTAATCGGGCTGAAATTCTAAAGCCTGCTGAATAAGTAAATCGGCATTGGTTTGCGCAGTTAACACGCTAACCCGAAAACGATCAGGATTTTGCCTGATCACTTCCAGAGCCTGAGTACCAATACTGCCGGTAGAGCCCAAAATAGCTACCGAACGTCTTTTAAATTCTTCTTTTCCTATATTATGAATCGCCATCACGCTGTCAAACGCTCCTTATAAATAATCTATGCTTGCCTTTCAAGCTCCCGAAACTAAATAAAAAATTCAATCAACAAAATTACCCATTCGATTGCTCCATATACCGGGTCAATTCGTCAGCAATTTTGCGGTCGTTGGCTAAACGGGGAACTTTATTCTGTCCGCCCAGTTTGCCCTGGGATCTCATATAATTGATAAAAGTTCCCGGTTTTAATGGCCTGATGTGGAGAGGTTGCAGTATTTTACCTTCTATCAGATCAAAATAATAGGAGTTCTTTTTCTGTAAAGCGGCATCTACTTTTTCCCGGAACTGATCCAGATTAGCAGGAACCTGCACAAATTCAATAAACCACTCGTGGTAAGGTAAACTGCCATCAGGTGGATTTACCTGCGGAGCCACCGTAAATTCCGTTATCTCCAGCCCTTCTTCGCGGGCCACCGATAAGAGAGCTTGCTCCACTTCCTCCCCTATTACATGCTCGCCAAAAGCCGAAATATAATGTTTAATACGACCGGTTACTTGTATTCGATACGGATTTTTGGAAATAAACTTTACGGTATCGCCAATACTGTATCCCCATAAACCGGCATTGGTATTTAAAATCAGGGCGTAATTTTTCCCGATTTCCACATCCTGTAAAGATACCCGATTGGGATTCTCCTTAAAATATTCCTCGGTTGGAATAAACTCATAAAAAATGCCGGCATCCACTAATAAAAGCAAGCCCTGCTCTTTCTGAGAATCCTGGAAAGCAATAAAGCCTTCGGATGCCGGATACGTTTCTATGGAATCTATTTTTTTGCCGATGCTTTCTTCCAGGCGACTGCGATAAGGTTCAAAATTAACACCTCCGTAAACAAACAGATTTAAATTGGGAAATATATCTTTTATCTTAAAACCAGTTTTGACTATTAACCTGTCAAAATACATTTGTACCCAGGGCGGAATCCCTCCTATCAGCCTCAAATCAGAATGGCTGGTTTCATCCACAATAGCTTCCACTTTCTCTTCCCAATCATCAATGCAGTTGACCGCGTAAGAAGGCATTCTATTTTTTTGCAAATACTGAGGAACATGATGAGCTACAATTCCGGATAGTCGGCCGGTAGAAATTCCGGCTTTTTGCTCCAGCACCGGACTTCCCTGCAAAAACATCATTTTTCCATCCACAAAATCAGCACGACCGGTTTCATGAATATAGCACAGTAAAGCATTACGGGCAGCTTTGATATGCTCGGGCATAGATTCCTTAGAAATGGGGATGTATTTGGCCCCGGAAGTAGTACCCGAAGTTTTGGCCAAATAAAGCGGTTTTCCGGGCCATAAAACATTCTTCTCCCCCTGAACCACCCGATCTATATAAGGACGCAGTTCCTCATAATCGCGTATGGGCACCTGCTTTTTAAAATCCTCATAAGAATGGATATTCTCAAAATGATGATCGCGGCCAAAAGCAGTATTTTGGGCTTGACCAATCAATTTTTGAAATACCTGATGCTGGGCAGAAACGGCATTTCTCTTCCACTTATCCATTTGCTTAACCACAAAGGCCGCAAAAGGCTTACTCAATGCCGATTTAATTCCCATAATTATTTCTCCGGATTTTCCAGCAAAATATCTTCCTCATCGATATAACTGTTTACCATTTGGCGATAAGCAATAATGATTATTAAGCTGGAAAAAGGTACGGTAAACAACAACCCAATAAACAAAGCCATAGCTCCCAGAATATTGATCAATAAAATAACCAAAAACAAGGTAAAGATAAACCAGAAATGCCCTTTGGAAATTGCCCAGCTCTGACTAATAGATTCAGAAGCGCCAGAATCCTGATCAACGATAAAACAGATCACAAAACTTAAGCGAATGGTGAAATAAACAATCGGGATAAGGATGAGTGCAAACATGGGCGCCATTTTCCAGCTCAACACATCACTGGTATCAATATTAGGCGTATTTATAAAATACACCGTGCTAATCAGGGCGATTAAAACCACCAGAACAAGTCCAATAATTAGCTTAACCAGTAAAAAGTTTACTGCCCGCATAAAATTGGGAACAAAATCCGGGAATTCCGGTTCGCCGTCTTCATCAATCAGCTTAAATATAACCTGATAAAAAGCTACTGTAAAAAAGGCGTCGAACAAGCTTAAAATAACATTTTGCAGCAAAACGCCAGCAGGGCTCTCGCCGCCAAAAACACCGGCCAAAAGGGTAGTAATGATTAAGATCACTACAAATTGAACGGCGGTAAAGCCTAATAAAATCCAGATATTTTTTTTGGCGAAGCTCCAGGCTTCGGATAAGATCTCGCTCAACGAGAAGGTCTTGTTCATAAATTTATGATTGTTTTAAAATAATCCGCTTCCAAAAATCCTGCATAAAACCTAAGCCATATGCGGTTAATTGGATGAAGGCGGCAAATATGCTCAAAAATGCAACTTTTGCTGATTTGTTTGTATTCCAGGAATGGAAAAATATCAACAAAATGAAAATTGCCAGAAAAAAATTACAAATCCCTGCTAAATAACTGTCTAAAACATTCAAAATCAAACTTCCCAACAAAAAAACGGTAAATAAAGCCGGAAAAAAATGAACCAATTTCAGTTCAGATGGAAAATGCTTATAAATATTGATTCGGGCCCTGCCAAAAAAATGCAGTTGTTTATAAAACTGACCAAAACTGGTGCGGCGTTTATGATAAACAATGGCTTCCGGAATTAAGCCAATCTTAAAACCCAGAGAATGAATACGGATACTAAATTCGATATCTTCACCCAAACGGGTTAAAATAAATCCACCACTTTTTTCCCAAACCTGCCGGGATATGCCCATATTAAAACTACGGGGATGAAACTGACCGATATGCTTTTTATTTCCGCGGATACCGCCGGTGGTAAATGGCGAAGTCATGGCATAACTGATAGCTTTTTGAATCGGAGTAAAGGATTCATGAGCGCCATCGGGTCCACCAAAAGCATCCAGATAATTCTTGGCCAAATAATTATTCACAACTTCCAGATAATTGGCCGGAATGAGGCAATCAGAATCGAAAACTATAAAATAATCGCCTTTGGCTTTTGAAAAACCAAAATTACGGGTAAAGCCCTGTCCGGAGTTTTCCTTGAAATAATAATGAATATCCAGTTTATCGCGGTAGCTTTCTACAATTTGGCGGGCATCCATTTTAGAGCCATCTTCAATAACCAACACCTCAAAGCGGGTATAGATTTGCTGCGTTAAGGTGTGCAACAATTCATCAATTTCCTGCGGACGATTGTATAAAGGGATGATGATAGAAAAGAACATGTATTTGCTTTAAGTTATGGCCGCCGATTCTTATACCGTTTTTTCAATCTGATAAGAATTGCGCTCAGGAGAGTTACGTGAAACCAGCTCGGCAATAAATCCGGTTAAAAAAAGCTGGAAACCCACAATAATGGCCACCAGGGCAATATAAAACAAAGGCTGGTCGGTTACATTTCTAAATTTTTCGCCCTGGGCAATGGCAATCAGCTTGCTTCCAATTAGCCATAAGGCGATGATAAAACCAGTGGTAAAACCCAATACGCCCAGAGTTCCAAAAAAGTGCATCGGCCGTTTACTGAATTTGCCCACAAAAAATATAGAAAGCAGGTCTAAAAAACCATTTACAAAACGGCTAAAACCAAATTTAGTGGTGCCGTATTTACGGGCCCGGTGTTCTACAACCTGCTCGCCAATGCGGTTAAAACCGGCCCATTTAGCAATTACCGGAATATAGCGATGCATTTCGCCATAAACCTCAATATTTTTTACCACCTCTTTACGATACGCTTTTAAGCCGCAGTTAAAATCATGCAGATTATGAATACCCGATACGCCCCGGGTTACCGAATTGAAAAATTTAGTGGGGATGGTTTTACTTAAAGGATCATAGCGTTTTTGCTTCCAGCCGGAAACCAAATCGTATTGCTCCTGGGTAATTCTGCGATATAAGGCTGGGATTTCATCCGGACTGTCCTGTAAATCAGCATCCATGGTAATAACCACATCGCCCTGGGCTGCCTCAAAACCAACATTTAAAGCCGCCGACTTGCCGTAATTACGTCTGAATTTGATACCCGTAATTTCCGGATGGCTGCTTTTTAAAGTCTCAATAGCTTGCCATGAGCCGTCATTACTGCCATCATCCACCAGGATAATCTCATAACTGAACTTATTTTCGTCCATAACCCGTTTAATCCAGGTGGTTAACTCGGGCAATGATTCTACTTCGTTATATAAAGGTACTACTACAGATATATCCATTTTTAGACAGAGATGCTTATGCTGCAAGGCATGTTTTTGCTTGATTTATGCAATAGCTGAAAATAAAAAACCGTGCAAATGTCATCAATATAATTGACAAAATTTGCACGGATAAAGATAGTATATCTTGAATTAATCTTCTGAATTACCCAAAAATACCGGAGGATCTTTCTTGAAGATCGCCGCAAAAATCAAGGCGCCGATAAAATACATGATGGCGATGGTGGCTAATCCAATCGCTACTTCTTTAAAGCCAGGATTGAACTGACGCTCTAACCTTTCTTCGCTATCAGCAATAGCCTGATCAATCTTTTCCTGATCCATGCCCATTTTCTCAAGCATGTCCTGAGTACTGGTAGAAACAATTTCTTTCATTTTTACCGCATAACCCGGCTCAATATACTTGGCAAAAATGATGGTAAAGAAGAATACTATCAGGGCCTGCACAAAAAACATCAAAAATATGCTTCCCAATGCTTCTTTAAATGACCAATAACCGCCAATTTTTTTACGAATATCCATGCAAAAATAAATGGCCAGTCCAATACCAATCAGGATTTGAATTCCTGAAAAGGCAAAAGAACCCATCCAATCTGGTTTAACATAGTAAACCACTAAAAATATGGCAATGTTAATTGCCGCCCAGATAAGGCCATTGTTTAATGCCAGTTTTTTGGGATTAACGCTTGTTTGTAAAGTTGATTCCATTCGAAAATTAAATTGGAGTTAATTGAATTGACTGTAAGTTAGCAATAAAGTGTAAACTGCGGCATCAAAATCGGAATTGTTACTTAATTTAACAAATCGATCAAACTCTTCGGCATTGGGTTTTTGTTCCCGGAAAAAGCTCATCATCGGATAGAACAACTCTTTAAGTTCTGAAAACTCCGGCAAATTATGCGCTACACGGGCTACTTCCTCTAAAGAACTATCTATCAGGATCTGATTGGCTATCACATCTTCGTAAATGCGGTGTTCATCCTGAAATTCATCTTCATCAACCAATAAAAACTCTTTCAGAAAATCGCCTAATTCGGGTTCCAAGTCTTCGTCTTCACATTCTTTCACATATAAAAGCACGTTCAGTAACTCCGTTCCGCGATCTAAGGTTTCTTCTTCAATATCTTCCCATTCTTCAGAGTCCAGATAATCTTCTTCCAGTTTCTTCACATCTTCGGTAAAAAAGTTGATCAGCAACAAATCAAAGAACACTTCCCGCAGCGCTTCAAATGCAGGATGCGTATCAAAAGCTTCATCCAGCGCTTCTACTTTTTCCAGAAAAGGCTGATCCAGATCAAATGCCTGAACCATTTGTGCCGCCAATGGAGCCGCATCTGTTTTATTGATCTTTGAGAACTGTTCTAAAGCCGCCTCAAGCGTTTTTTTCAGCCGAATATTCATCGTTTGTTATTGTTAGATAAAAGGTATTTGTTATTGTTATAAACCAGGCTCACTTTTCCTTTAAGCGTTTGGCCCATCAAAGGCGAGTTTTCTGACAGGGAACGATTATTTTCCGCATCAAAAACCCATTCGGTACGTGTATCAAACAGTACCAGGTTAGCCTTAGTGCCCGCTTTAATTTGAGGCAAAGGCAGATTTAATATCTTACGAGGATTCACCGACATTTTTTCAACCACCTGCTCTGCACTAAGCCCTGCTTTCAAGGCCATGGGCAATGCGGTTTGTAAAGCAATCATTCCGTAAGAAGCTATTTCAAACTCTACATTTTTAAATTCAAGCTCATGCGGAGTATGCTGGGTAACTATGGCATCAATGGTTCCGTCCTGCAATCCGGCCAACAGCGCTTCCATATCTTTACGAGTACGTAAAGGTGGTTTTACTTTATATTGGCTATTAAAATCGTGTAATTCTTCTTCAGAAAAAACCAAATGGTGCAGGGCCACATCGCAGCTTACCTCCTGCCCTTTTTGGCGGG
Organism: Daejeonella sp.; assembly: GCA_035631395.1. Taxonomy (GTDB): domain Bacteria; phylum Bacteroidota; class Bacteroidia; order Sphingobacteriales; family Sphingobacteriaceae; genus Daejeonella. The sequence goes on from DASQIU010000106.1 coordinate 6,592, forward strand.
CTTTTCTGATCAGCTCTACACTACCGGCGCTACTGATCGTGCTAAAATGAATGCGGGCGCCATTATATTCGGCCAGGTACAGATCGCGGGCTATCATCAGCTCTTCGGCTAAAGCCGGATTTCCTTTCATGCCCAATAAGGTGCTCATCACGCCTTCATTCATTTTGCCTTTTCCGGCCAATGTTGGATCTTCCGAAAAAGAAAATATTAAGCCATCAAAGCCTTTGCTGTACAATAAGGCCCGGCTCATTAAACCGGCATCACTAACCGAGCGGTTGCCGTCTGTAAAGGCTATTGCGCCGGCCTGTTTCATATCATACAATTCGGCCAGATCTTTTCCCTCGCGGTTTTGGCTAAGCGTTCCAAGTGGGAAAACATCCATCAGGTTATCCTTGGTTTTATTAACGATATATAAAACTTCCGCTTTGGAATGAATGGGCGGCTCCGTGTTTGGCATCAGGGCCAACCCGGTAAAACCACCAGCCATGGCGGTAAGGCAACCACTTTCCAGACTTTCTTTGGTTTCTAAACCAGGTTCACCAAAATTGGCATTCAAATCAAAAAAACCAGGCGCCAGATATTGCCCTTCTCCATTTATAGTTTGGATATTATTGTTTGGATGAATTTTTGCCGCGATTTCTGAAATCAGGCCATCAATAATCAAAACATCCATCACCTGCCCGTTATGCTCACTTTGCTTGTCCAGGATGGTAACATTTTGAAGAAGTATATTTTCCATTGATTGTGATTTTCGTATGGTGTTTATCTTTTTAAGACAAAAGAGAATTTATATGTTCCGGAATCAATCTATTTATAATCTCCTGATATACTGAATACTCCGCAACCTGATATACCATTCTCATAAAGTATTTACAGGTTTTGGAGGCTTTACTTTATAAAATCGGATCAACAAAATTTCTATGGCCAGAAAAAATAAGGCTAAAATTAGACAAAGTTTCCACAATTGTAAGCCCTGATTAACCGATTTTACAGCTTCCTGCATCGATCTTTCATCTACCTGGAGTAATTGCGGCTTGGAACCGGCAAATCCGGCCAATAATTCATCATTGCCGATATAACTGAGATCAGATTCTGTTCCATTATCGTTAAAAGAAAGATAAGATAATAAGCTATCGCCTTTTACCAATTCATAGTTTCCGGCTTCTTTAATCTGATCGGCCAGATACAAACGGCTGGCATTTCCGGTTTGCTGCATATCCGGTATGGCCTCAAACTGGTCTTTTCTTAATTTCAGGGTTTGATTTGCATTCAGGGTAATTTTAGGCAACTCCAAGGCTTGATCCTGCCCCAAAGTATAAAACAAATGCTGATCCTGACGGCTTAACATAGCCAACTGGTACATGATTGGTACAAAAACAGAATGGCGTGGCAAATTACCGGCCTCATCACTTAAAGGAACCGCTGAAAGGAAAACTTTGCCCTTCCCCAAATGATATTCGCTCAAAAACACCTGACGGCCCGGTAACTCCAACAGATTTTGTCTATTGGTTTTACTTTGGGATGAATAGCGCAGATATTTTTTAGCCAGGGGCAAATCCAGCTTTTGAGGAATGTGTTCAAAAACTCCCCGAAAAACCGGGTGCTGCAAATTAATGGCTGCAACTTTGGTTTCGGTAGTTAATATTTGCTCCGGCAAATCTGTTTTCAAGTTTCTCAATAATTCGGAAAAGCTACTTAAATTGGATTGCAACGAAGGAAATATCAATAATCGACCACCTTTTTGCACATAAGCCTGCAATTCCCTAATCAATCCTTCGGAATAATTACTCAGTTCATTCAAAATAATCAGGGGATATCGTCCTAACTGGGAATAATTAATATTGCCGACGGCCACATTTTGTAAAGAGAAATAAGGGTCAGAACGATAAACCGCTTGCAGATACGGATTTTCCCGCTGTCCATTAATAGCCAGAACTTCCAAATTAGGCTGAACCTGGAAACTGAAGAAAAAACGATCATCAAATACCACCGGATAATCGGTGATCTGTATCTCAGCGGCCTGCCAGCCCGGGCCGATATTGCTGAAAGAAAGTGTATCTGCACGGCTTTCACGAGCGGGAATACTTAAAGTTCCCAAAGCTTTCTGCTGTTTATTGACCAAAAGCTTAATGGGAACATTTTCTGCTGGCCGGTCTGAGTTATTACGTAGTTTAACCACCAATTTTTCGGCCTGTTCGGGTTTATGAATAGGCGAAACAAACCAAAGTGAATCAATAGAAACGTTTGGCAAAGGATTGGATTTTAACTGAACCAGCCGGACATTCACAGAACTATCCGCCTTTGCGGGTTCCCGGCCCAACAAGTTCTTTTGAAAATCTGAAATGATATACGCCGTTTTGCGGGCATGGCGTTCTTTCGCAAAAATATCCTGCTGACGGCTCAGAATCTGCTGTAGGTTTTTGGGACTTCCGCTGATTTTGATTTCATCTACCGCATTTAAAAAATCATCATAATTTACTAAGCGCTGGTGCCGACCTTCAAAATCATGGGTCAGTAACTGAAATTTATCATTGAGGCCATAAGCTGAGGCAATTTCTTTAGCCCGGCGCCGGGCCTCGTCAAACAATGATCCCTCTTTATTAAGGGCCTCCATGCTGTAAGAATTATCCACAAAAATGCTGACCACATTTTGCTTCCCCGCAGCGGAACCATCCTGAGACGGCAAATAAGGTCTCGCGAAAGCGAAAACCAGAAAAGCCACAGCCAGCATCCGGGCGGCCAGAATCAGGCGATGCTTCAGGTTTTTCCGTGAAGAAGTTTGTTGCTCAATAGACTGCAAAAAGCGGATATTACTGAAATAAACCTTCCGGAATTTTCTGAAATGAAACAGATGAATAAGAATGGGGATGGCCAGAGCCAGCAGGGCAAACAAAAATCCGGGGAAAAGGAATCTCATTAAAACCAAAACTAATCATTATTCCCTTTGCCCCCAACAGTCTGAAATAATTTCTGCATATGGGTATAGAGTACCACATCCAACAGATACACATCTGGGCGGAACTGCAGGTTTCCATGCTCATCCAGCCAACAGGTTTCATAATCTATAAATACGGGTATTTTTTCGGGCAGAGAAATGAAACGAGAACTGGGGATATCTTCCTGAAGTTCATCAAGCACCAGATCCAATTTAGGGCCGGGGCCAAATAAGGTTTTTGCTAAGCCAACCGGATCAGCCAAACGTATGCATCCATGACTTACCGCTCGCATGGGCTTTTTAAAAGCCGCCTTTGCTGGAGTATCGTGCAAATAAATACTGCTGGCATTGGGAAACATGAATTTGATTTTTCCCATTGCATTTTCACCGCCCGGTTTTTGCTTAAAAGTATAAGTCAGATTTTCATTGGTTATCTCATTCCAGTCTATCTCATCGCTGTTAACCATCTTGCCCTTGCTATATACCTGAATATTATTATTAGCTAAAAAATAAGGATCAGCTTTGATCTGGTCGATGATCTCCTTTTTGGCAATACTTTGTGGAATATTCCAAATGGGATTAACCTCAACGGTAGACATCTCGCTCAGCAATTGCGGCGTTTCATGGCTATCAGGAATATCATTAACTAAATCAGCCGGACCACAGCTTTCCAGCTTATCGGCCAGATCCATATTGCGGCCTTGCCCCACACACACATTCATGGTTAAAACCGGCACACCGCGATCCATAACCCGTAAGCGAAAATCAGGGATATTGACCCAAACGTATTTAGCAGCCTGCGGCCGGTTTTTCCAACGCAATCTTTCCATATTTACCTGCAGAATGCGGGCGGTTTCCTCGGCACTAAATCCCGGAGCTATATAAGCATTCAACAGGGCCTGCTGCATTTTCTGGTAAGCCTTTGATTGCGGCTGAATGCTATCCAAATAATGTTGCATGTTTTGCATCCGCAAAGCCTTCAGCATAGAAACCGTATCGGATTGGGCGGTTTTTATATCGTAGCGTTCATAAATTTCTTTCGGATTGATAAGCCCAAACTGCAAAACATTGGAATAATTGATCAGAGAATTGGCCGAAAGCAACTCCAAATTGGCCAAATCCCGGTAAGCTTCATCGGTACTTTTAATGGCCCCGGCATCATAAAACTTATCCAGCAAAGTCTGAATTTTCGGATAGTTAAACATTTTGGGCTGTAAGCCATGTTCAGGAGCTCTTTGATAATATTGAACCAGAAGTTTCAAATTATCCTTAGGCAGATGGCTCATCACAAATACTGGATTATAATCATTGTTTTGATAAAATTTGATAATGAAATCCGGATTGCTCAGATCCTTTTTATGCTCTTGCAGTACCTTTTGAAAAACCTCTTTATACTCTTCAAAATCTAATTTTTGAAAAACAGGGTTGTGAAACTTCTGAAATAGAATTTTCCCCATCTCCGGCTGAGTGGATTTGCAGAATTGAACGGCTAATAGACAGACCAAGCCAATAAATCCAATTTTTTTGATCATAATTCCTTGATAAAAAACACAATCTGAATCTCTATTTCTAAAAGTCCAAATAATATGCCATTAAAAATTAGCGTATTAATTTTTAAGTATTTATAAATTTCGATCTGTATATTTGCAGCACCTCCCCCAGATGGGGCCAGAATTTATGAAATTAGTTTTTACACATCACATGCATTTCCATCATCGCCCCCTGTGGCGATAATGATACTGTATGTTTCTACGTGAAACTGTTTTCCTAAAATATATTTCCTGGCTCTAATTCAAAAACATTGAAAACACTTAAAATAGCTATCCAAAAATCGGGTAGGTTAAATGAGAAGTCTGTTGAACTTCTTAAAAATTGCGGCTTAAGTTTTGAAAACTATAACAGCTCGCTCATTTCTCCGGTATCTAACTTCCCCTTAGAAATTCTTTTTTTAAGAGATGATGATATTCCAGAATATGTTCAGGATGGCATTGCCGACCTGGGCATCGTAGGAGAAAACATCATCCAGGAAACCGGCGCCGAAGTATCCTTTTTACAAGCCCTGGGTTTTGGAAAATGCACCTTGAAAATTGCCGTTCCCAGCACTTCCACTTTGCGGTCTGTCCACGATTTGGAAGGAAGGGCCATTGCCACTTCTTACCCGGCTATCCTCAAAAAATTCCTGAACGAAAAAAACATCCAAGCCCAGATTCGGACCATTTCCGGCTCGGTAGAAATTTCACCCGGATTGGGTTTAAGCGATGCCATTTTTGACATCGTTTCTACCGGTGGAACTTTGAAAAGTAACGGGCTAAAGCCCTTTGCCGATGTGATGTCTTCGCAGGCCATTTTGATAGGAAGCAAAGGCCTGGAAGAGCAGCCACTTGTCAGCGAATTGCTGCAACGGGTACAGTCAGTTTTGAGGGCTAAGGAAACCAAGTATGTGGTGCTAAATGTAGCCCGAAAAAATCTGGATCAAATTGTTGAATTACTGCCGGGAGTCAAAAGTCCCACGGTGGTTCCGCTGGCCGAAGAAGGCTGGGTGGCCATTCATACAGTCATCCCCGAACGTGATTTCTGGGAGAAAATCAACCGCCTGAAATCAGCCGGTGCACAAGGCATTGTAGTGATGCCCATCGAGAAAATAATCCTTTAAAATGGCATTAACTAACAGTTAATAACGATATTTAAAATGCTAAAACTCTATAATTTAAACAATTTAAATAAAGCATCAGTTGAAAAGCTATGCCGCCGAAATACCGGGGATAATCCGGAGATCAATTTCCGGGTAGAGCAGATACTTTCCAGAGTAAAACAGGGTGGCGATGCCGCTTTAAAAGTTTTAACCGAGGAACTGGATGGCGTAAAACTGCAAAGCTTATTTCTGAATAAACCGCAGTTACAGGAGCTGGCTCAAAGCGTTTCCGAAAGTCAAAAAGAGGCACTCCAAACTGCCTTTCAGAACATCCGGAAATTCCACCAATCGCAGATAATTAACGAGGGCAAAATAGAAACCACAGCCGGGGTTACCTGTTGGCGTTCCAGTCGCCCTATTGAGAAAGTTGGTCTATATATTCCTGGTGGCACAGCCGTACTGCCCAGCACTTTTTTAATGCTGGCTATACCCGCCAAACTGGCCGGCTGCAAAGAGATTGTGGTTTGCTCTCCGCCGCAGAAAAACGGACTGGTAAATGGTTTCCTGGCCTACTGTGCTTTGCTGCTGAACATAGACCGGATTTACCTGGCCGGAGGCGCTCAGGCAATTGCAGCCATGGCTTATGGCACTGAAACCATTACTAAAGTTGACAAAATATTTGGACCTGGAAATCAATACGTAACCCGGGCAAAAACCCTGATCCAGGACCAAACGGCCATTGATATGCCCGCCGGACCTTCGGAAGTGCTGGTTGTTGCCGATGAAACGGCCAATCCGGCCTATGTAGCCGCCGATCTGCTGGCCCAGGCCGAACACGGAATTGACAGCCAGGTGGTTTTAGTTTCTACCTCAACTAAATTGATAGATGAAACGCTTGAGGAAGTAGAAAAACAGCTCTCCGTATTGCCACGTGAGGATATTGCGGCTAAAGCGCTGCAAAATTCTTTCGCCATCAAGACCGATAGTTTACAAGAAGCCATGCAATTCAGCAACTTATATGCACCAGAGCATTTAATTTTGGCCACCGATCAATGGGAAGATATTGCCGGAGATATTTTAAACGCGGGTTCCGTTTTTCTGGGACATTTAACTCCCGAAAGCGCCGGCGATTATGCCTCCGGAACCAACCATACTTTGCCTACTAGTGCTTATGCCAGAGCTTATTCAGGTGTTTCAGTTGATTCATTTGTCAAGAAGATTACTTTCCAGCACATCAGCTCTCAGGGAATCCAAAACCTGGGACCAACTGTTGAAATATTAGCTGAACTGGAAGGCTTAGAAGCCCACAAAAACGCTGTCCGTATTAGATTAGATAACCTGAACGTTTAAAATAACATGTTTAACTTAGAAAACCTCCTTCGGGAAAATATAAAAAACCTGGTCCCCTACTCTTCCGCCCGCGATGAATTTCAGGGCGAAGGATCGGTATTTTTAGATGCCAACGAGAACAGTTTTGGCTCACCGCTAAACAACCAATACAACCGTTATCCCGACCCTTTGCAGCAACAGCTAAAAAAGCGATTGAGTGAGATCAAAGGGGTGCCTCCGCAGAACATTTTTCTGGGCAATGGCAGCGATGAAGCCATCGATATTTTATTCCGTTCTTTCTGCCGGCCGGGCATCGATAATGTCATCATTGTGCCGCCCACCTATGGCATGTATCAGGTGTCGGCCCAGATCAATGATGTAGAGATACGCAAGGTAAATCTTAACCCCAATTATCAGCTTAACCTGGACGGGATTGCCGAATCCATAGACCAAAATACCAAGTTGATTTTTATTTGCTCACCCAATAATCCAACCGGCAATTCCATCTATCGGGAAGATATTGAAACCATTCTGGCCAACTTTAACGGTTTGGTAGTAGTTGATGAGGCTTACATCAACTATTCCCGGCAAAAAACCTTTATTCAGGAGTTAACGGAGTATGCCAACCTGGTGGTACTGCAAACTCTTTCTAAAGCCTGGGGACTGGCCGGTCTGCGCCTGGGAATGGCTTTTGCCAGCCAGGAAGTCATCGAGGTATTTAACAAGGTAAAAGCGCCCTATAACATCAATCAGGCTACCCAGGAATTGGCTTTGGAAGCTTTACAAAATATCGAGCAGATCAATAGCTGGATCAGGCAAACCATAGCCGAACGCCAGAAGCTGGTTGAAAGCTTAGTGACCCTATCTTTGGTTCAGCACATCTACCCTTCTGATGCAAATTTCCTGCTGGTAAAAACCATTGATCCCAAAGCCATTTACAACGCATTGATAAAACAAGGAATCGTGGTTAGAGACCGCTCCAATGTAGAGCTATGCGAAGGATGTTTACGCATAACCGTAGGCACTTCATCCGAAAATCAAACACTAATGGAAGCCTTAAAAACTATCCAAGTGCCATCAACCGATCTAAAACAAGATTCTTAGCATTCAACATGGACAACTCAATAAAAAAAGTATTATTTATAGATCGCGACGGGACCATTATTGTTGAACCTGCCGATGAGCAGATTGACAGCCTGGAAAAGCTGGAATTTCTTCCTTATGCCATCTCTTCCCTTAAACGCCTGCAGGATTTTGGCTATGAATTGGTGATGGTTAGCAATCAGGATGGCCGTGGTACCGATAGTTTTCCCGAAGAAGATTTCCAAAAGCCGCATCAGAAAATGCTGCGCACTCTTCAAAACGAAGGAATTACTTTTTCAGAGATCTTCATTGATCATTCTTTCCCGCATGATAACAGTCCCGACCGCAAACCCAATACCGGTTTGTTAACCCGCTATCTGATTGAAAACACCATCGATCTTTGGAATTCCTACACCATTGGCGACCGAGAAACGGATGTGCAACTGGCCCAAAACCTGGGCTGCAAAGCCATACAGTACACGGATTCGCAGAACCCGCAGGCTTCTTTTTGCAGCACTAACTGGCAGGAAATTACCCACTTCTTAACCAGTCCCAAAGATCGCCTGGTTAATCTGACCCGCAATACCAAAGAAACCCAGATCAACTTATCCTTAAACCTGGATGGAAGCGGGAAACATCAAATGGATACCGGCATCAAATTTTATGACCATATGCTGGATCAGCTGGCCAAACATTCGGGCATTGACTTAACTTTAAGCGTAAAAGGCGATCTGGAAATAGATGAACATCATACCATAGAAGACAGCGCCATTGCCCTGGGTAAAGCCTTTAAAAAAGCTCTGGGCGATAAACGCGGCATTGATCGCTATGGCTTTCTCCTGCCAATGGACGAAGCTCTGGTACAATGCGCCATCGACTTTTCTGACCGTGCCTATTTTATTTATGAGGGAAAGTTTGATCGGGAATATGTAGGCGATTTCCCAACCGAAATGTTGGAACACTGGATGAAATCTTTTTCAGAGCATGCGGGCATGAATCTAAACCTAAAAATCTGGGAAGGCACCAATACCCATCACATGGTAGAAGCAGCCTTTAAAGCTTTGGCCAAATGCATTAAACAGGCTATAAAAATTACCGGAACAGAGTTGCCCAGCACCAAAGGGGTATTATAAAAATCGCAAAATGACAGGCATCATCAATTACGGCGCTGGCAATATTTTCTCATTAACGGCTGCATTAAACCGTTTAAACATTCCTTACGGGATGATAAACCAACCGGTGGATTTTGATCAGTACGATCGATACATCATTCCGGGGGTTGGCCACGCGGGTGCGGCCATGCAGAAATTAAATGAGAGCAAATTAATACCCTGTATCCGCCAAACCCAAAAACCCGTTTTAGGTATTTGCGTGGGTATGCAGTTATTAACCGAGTTTTCTGAAGAAGGAAACAGCAACTTAACCGGCATTTTTCCGCTAAAAACTTTGCACTTTAAAGAAAACAAAAAACTAAAAGTTCCGCATACCGGCTGGAATCAGGTAAGCAGTCAACCCGGAAATCTTTTATTCCGGGGCATTAACAATCCGGAATACTTTTATTTCGTGCACTCCTTTTTTATAGAATTTAATACTAAATTTACCTCTGCATCAGCAGAATACGGAATTAAATTTTCCGCAGCGATACAAAAAAATAACTTTTACGGGGTTCAGTTTCACCCGGAAAAATCGGGTGCAGCCGGCGAACAATTATTAACCAACTTTTCAAACTTAACTTAAATCCATGTATATAATCCCAGCCATTGATATTCTTGACGGCAAGGTGGTCCGCTTACGCGAAGGGGACTATAAACAGGCAACTTTTTATGACGTTACGCTCGAAGAAATGATCGAAAGATATCGTTCTAAAGGTACCGAATTTATCCATATTATTGATTTAAATGGCGCCAAAGGCGATTTCAGCAATCAGAAATATCTTTTTGAAGTACTCAAGAAAACCGACATGAAGGTGCAATATGGCGGTGGTGTACGCAGCATTGACAAGGTAAAAGAGCTGATTGATTTTGGGATCCACCGGGTTATTGTAGGAACCCAGGCCATTACCAGTCCTGATTTCTTAAATGAACTGAGCAAAGAAGTATGCGGAAAACAAAAATGCTCTGACCAAATAGTTATAGCCATTGATGTGTTAGATGAAGTGATTAAATATTCCGGCTGGATGGAAAGTTCGCCCATCAAATTACTGGAATACGTAAACCGCTGCCTGGACCTTGGCTTTTTCAGATTTCTGTGTACCGACATCAATAAAGATGGCAAACTGGGCGGAGCCGGCGTAGAATTATACCAAAAACTGCTTAACCATTCTCCTTTTATCAAATTGATCGCCTCTGGCGGCATCAGCTCCATGGCCGATATCGAAGAACTTCAGAAAATAAAAGTAGAAGCCTGTGTAGTTGGCAAAGCTATTTACGAAAACCGGATTACTATTGATGAGATCAAATCCTGGAATTTAAAAGCTTTGATCAGTCTCTAAAACAATGCTTGCTAAACGAATTATCCCCTGCCTGGATGTAAAAAACGGCCGTACGGTTAAAGGTGTAAATTTTGTAAATCTCAAAGATGCCGGCGATCCGGTGGAGCTGGCCTGGCAATATTCCCGTCAGGGAGCCGATGAATTGGTCTTGTTGGATATTAGCGCCACCCACGAAAGACGCAAAACCGTAGTAGAACTAACCCAGGCTGTAGCCCGGCAAATTAACATTCCCTTTACCATTGGCGGCGGGATCAGTGAAATTGCCGATGCCGAAAAATTGCTCAACTCCGGAGCCGACAAGATCTCCATCAACACAGCCGCGGTACAAAATCCCGGGCTGATTGATGAATTAGCCTCGGCCTTCGGAAAGCAGTTTGTGGTGCTGGCCATCGATACCAAAAATATCAATGGCAAAAACTACGTCCATCTAAATGGCGGTCGTGTGGCCACGCCAATAGAAACCGAAAAATGGGTAATGGAAGCTCAGGAACGCGGAGCCGGCGAAATCCTGCTTACTTCTATGGATCATGACGGTACCAAAGCCGGCTTTGACTGCCAAATGCTAAAAAGGATCAATGAAATGGTAACTATCCCGGTCATTGCTTCGGGCGGAGCCGGCAACAGCCAGCATTTTGTAGATGTTTTTCAAATAGCCGGCGTAGATGCCGCATTGGCGGCTTCGGTTTTCCATTATGGCCAAATCCTGATCCCTGAATTAAAACAAATACTCCGCGAAAACCATATCGTGGTAAGATAAAATTTAAGAAATGACTATTGATTTTGATAAAAGTGCCGGCCTGGTACCTGTAATTATCCAGGATGAACAAACCCTGGAAGTGCTGATGCTGGGTTATATGAATCCGGAAGCCTACCAAAAAACAGTCCTGGAAAACAAGGTGACCTTTTTTTCCAGGAGCAAAAACCGTTTATGGACCAAGGGCGAAGAAAGCGGCAATTTTTTATACGTTAAAAAAATCCAATTAGATTGCGATAACGATACCCTGCTGATTCAGGTAAATCCGGTAGGCCCCACCTGCCATACCGGTTCCCGGAGCTGCTTTAATAGCGATTATAACCAGAATTTCATTTTCGAACTCGAAAATATCATCCAAAACCGCTATACCCAACCAGTAGAAGGTTCTTATGTTCAGAGCCTCCGCCAGAAAGGATTGAATAAAATAGCGCAAAAAGTGGGCGAAGAAGGCGTAGAAATAGTTATCGCGGCTTTAAATCAGACCGAAGAAGATCTCATTAACGAAGCCTCCGACCTGGTTTTTCACCTCCTGGTATTACTCCGTGAGAAAAATATCAGCCTGAAAACCATCGCCCAAAACCTGGAAAAACGCCATTTAAAGAAATAATTTTGGCTTTTTTGACGAGAATGGCTATTATCCATCCAAACTTAACACATGATCGAAGTTAAACAACTGGCTGCCCTACCGGGACATCAGAATCCAATTTATGCAATAGAAGCATCACAAAAGCCCGGCATTTTTTTTACCGCTGGCAACGATAAAGGCGTGGTTGAATGGAGCCTGAAAAAAATGGCACACATTAAAGTTTTATTGCCGGTAAAAACCTCGGTATATGCTTTACATGCGCCCGCTTCTGCACCCGTTCTGGCTATTGGCGAACGCAGCGGACAGGTAAATATATTTGATTTTGAGCAGCAAAAAGTAACGGCTATCCTTAACCACCATGAAAAACCAATTTTTGATATTCAATCGGTTTCTTCTAAAAAAGAACTTTTGATAGCTTCAGAAGATGGCAGCGTTTCGGTATGGAATATGAATAATTCCTCTGCCGGTTTAGATCCATATGCGTTGCTTTACAGCTTTAAGGTATCTACCGAAATGGTCCGCAGCATCAGTGTTAGTCCGGATGAAAAACAGGTGGCTTTTGGAGCTAAAGATAATCGTATCCGGATTTATAGCCTAACTGATTATAGCTTGCTCCATGATTTTGAAGCCCATAGCATGCCCGTTACTTCCCTGAAATTTTCACCCGACGGACGATATCTTATATCCGGTGGCCGGGATGCTCAGTTGAAGATCTGGGATAGCACTTCTTTCACATTGGTAAAAACCATTCCGGCGCATTTATTTGCAATCTATGATATCGTTTTTCATCCCTCAAAACCGTACTTTGCCACCGCCAGCCGCGACAAAAGCATTAAAATATGGGATGCCAGAGATTTTTCCCTGAAAAAGGTCATCAGCCTGGAAAAAGGATATAGCGCCCACCGTTTATCGATCAATAAAATAGCCTGGGAACCTTATTCCAATTATCTGATCAGTGTTGGAGACGACAAAATGGTTATGGTTTGGGATATACAAATTGAGGAGTAGCATCCAATCTTTGCGCATTAAAAAATCAAGAATAGGTTTGTTTATCTGCGCTTATCAGCGTAATCTGCGGGAGAATCATCAAATAACGTTGATTGTTTTACAAATTTTATTTTCTGCGTTATTTGCGGGAGAAAGGGAGCTGATTAAAAAATATAGCCCGCAGATGTCGCCGATTGACGCTGATGATTCCGCAGATTTTATTCCTTATTTTATCTACGCTTATCTGCGAAACCCTAAACAAAGCGTTTAATGATCCGCAATTTATGGGTGTAGCGTTTCAATTCTTCACTGTAAATCCCTTCCGAATCTATGGCGTCAATTTTAACCCGGCCAGAGGCATGAACGATCTGAGCATTGTTCAGCATAATGCCTACATGGATAATGCGGCCCTCCTCATTATCAAAAAAGGCCAGATCGCCGGCTTGGGCTTCCTGCAAAAAATCTACCGTTTGGCCCTGGGTGGCTTGCTGCCAGGCATCACGTTTTATGCGAATGCCAAACTGCTTAAAAACCATCTGGCTGAAACCAGAACAATCGATCCCGAAAACCGAGCGGCCTCCCCATAAATAAGGTGTATTGAGATAAAACCGGGCGGCACTTTCTATTTGAGTAGCAAACCATTTCACATCTGGCTTTACCGGTGGTGATAAAAGCGTATAAACCTCAGCATTCAAGCTAAACTGACCGTTTTTATATCCAGGCAAACTGCTCCCGGCAAGCAGGTTTAATGTTTCTCCCTTTCGGATATTTTTTACCGGATGATACATAAACAAGCCTAAAATGGTATTTTCATGCTCAAGCTGCTCAAAAGTTTCCTGATCTAACAGAGCCATTTGCTTGGTATCCATCCAGCCTTCATACTCATCGTATGCTGTGCGGATACGACTCCATTTATCAGTTTGCTCCAGAACTTCAAAAATATCGCCAAATAAAAGCTGCGAAATCATCTCGCTTCGGTCTGAAGCCTCAGCCCGTAACGGAGCCAATGACAAATTACAAATCCCAAATACTTGATTCATATTTGCAAATAAAGTAAATTTAATCGAAAATTATTTTTCCCTGTCCAGCTATAAAGGATCTGTAAACATATTAAGCCCCTTAAGTTATGCTAAGTCCAGACAATATAAAAAAGATTCTTATTGCCGTAGAAGAAAGCGTTTATTCGGAAATTGCCATTGATTACGGACTGGCTTTGGCCCGTCGGCTGGGCGCCGAAGTGGCCCTGGTACATGTTAATGAAATACCGGCTGCCACTCCTTATATTGCTGATCCGCTGCTCAATGAAACCTCTTTCATGATGCCCGAAATGATCACCTTACAGGAAGAAGCCAGCAAAAAGCTTTTCGACCGCATACAGCAGCAGGCCGGAGATTTGGTTTTACAAACTTTTACCAGAATTGGCAGCCCTAAAACCGAAATTTTGGCTACCGCCGATGAATGTCATGCAGATCTGATCATTTTAGGAACCCATGGCAGAACCGGATTTGACCATTTTATTTCGGGCAGTGTAGCTGAAAGTGTGGTGCGCAAATCCAAATGCCCGGTTTTGATCATTCCGAATAAAGAGAAACAGGAATAGTTCGTTGGTCGTTGGTCGTCTATCGTTTGCCGTCTTTCGTGAGAATCAGTCTAATTTGTGCAATTCATATTCGTTTTTCGCTTTCCGTCTTTCGTGAGAGTTAGTATCTAACAAAAAAAGCGACTGTTTTATAAAACAACCGCTTTCACATAAATTCTTAGATGTATTACTCAGCATGGAGCCAGGCCTTCTTAGCCAGCAATTCCTCTTCGGTTTCACGTACATTTTCATCATCTACACAGCAATCTACCGGGCAAACGGCAGCACACTGAGGTTCATCATGAAATCCTACACATTCAGTACATTTATCAGATACTATATAATATACCTCATCAGAAATGGCAGACTGGGCTTCTTCAGAATCCTTAGTTTGGCCATTAGGGAAGTTGATCACTCCCCGCAAGCTGGTACCATCCGAATAGCGCCAAGCTGCTCCGGCATCATATATTGCATTATTTGGGCATTCAGGCTCACAAGCCCCACAGTTAATACACTCGTCGGTGATTTTAATTGCCATGTCTGTCTGAAATTCTAAATCTAAAGTTAATTTTGTATGATCGTTTTTGCAGATGCCAATGCATCTAAAAACGTCACAAATATAACATAATTTGAAGGATTTAAGTTTGATGAGTACGATTTTGACAAGCGAAAAAAAGATAAATGCATTTTACCTTCTGGGTAATTTACTGAAAAATCCGGATGCCTCCCTTCTTCAGTTAATTGGATCGGCGCAGCATTATAATGCCTGGTTTACTCCCCAAAATACCCAACAGGCCTTAGCAGCTATTGGCGAAATGCTGAACCACAACGATTTAGAAACCTGGCTTACTAACACCCGGACAAGCGGACAAAGTTCCAAAACGGTAGGACTGGTATTGGCCGGCAATATTCCGGTGGTGGGTTTGCATGATATTTTGTGTGTATTGGCTTCAGATCATCAGGCCATGATCAAGCTTTCATCGCAAGACCAAAAACTGATCCCTTATATTTTGCAGAAATTAACGGAGATAGAGCCTGCTTTTACAGATCGGTTCCGTTTTGTGGAGCGTTTAAATAATTTTGACGCCGTAATTGCCACCGGCAGTAATAATACCTCTCGCTATTTTGAATATTATTTCAAAAATGTGCCTCATATTATCCGCCGGAACCGCAATAGCATTGCCATTTTGCAGGGTTCTGAAACCGGGGCAGAGCTACAGACTCTAGGTCACGATATTTTTGATTACTTCGGATTAGGATGTCGCAACGTTTCCAAAATATATGTGCCTGAGAATTATGATTTCGACCATTTCTTTAAATCCATAGAAGAATTTAAAACCATTACTGATCATCACAAATACCATCATAATTACGATTACAATAAGTCCATCTTCCTGGTTAACCTGGAGAAGCATCTGGACAATGGTTTTCTGTTATTAAAACAAGATGAGCGGCTGGTATCGCCACTAGCTGTACTTTATTATGAAGAATATTCCAGCCTGGATACTCTGCAAAGCCAATTGGAACTAATGGCCGATCAGATTCAATGTGTGGTTAGTAAAGCAACCTTAAACCTTCCTATACCACAGGTTAGCTTTGGTCAAAGTCAAAACCCCAAACTCTGGGATTATGCCGACGGAATAAATACGATGGAATTTCTGAACAGCTTGTAACAAGCATGCGGTTCTTTTCCAGAAAAATATAACTTTGAGCCCATATGTATATTATTAAAGTAAAGGGAGTAGCCAAAATACCCGATTATGTACAGCTTCGTGATGAAAAATTCACTCTGCTGGCCTATTTCCGGGTTGACCGGCCAGATAAATCCCTGGAAAAAATAGGCTTGGCCGATAAAGCGGAATACATTATGAACCTGATCAAAGACCTGCCCTTTGGGCAAATCGTAAAACTAGATATCTGATTATGATAGGCAACTCCATTATAAAATTAGAAGGTGTAGACGTATATCAGCAAAAACACCTGGTATTAACCAATGTAAATCTGCAAATTGATAAAGGCGAATTTGTTTTCCTGATTGGCCAAACCGGCTCCGGAAAAAGCAGTCTGTTAAAGATCATTTATGGTGATTTACACATTGCCAGCGGCCTGGGTTATGCGGCAGGCTTCGATCTGAAAAAATTAACCGAGAAAGACGTTCCCTTTTTGCGCCGAAAACTGGGTATTGTATTCCAGGATTTCCAATTACTTACCGACCGTACTGTGGAGCAAAACCTCATTTTTGTAATGAAAGCCACGGGTTGGAAAGATAATAACCTGATTGCAGAACGCGTTCGTGATGTATTGGATAAAGTGGGCCTGCGTTCTAAAATGAAAAAAATGCCGCATGAACTTTCCGGTGGAGAACAGCAACGTGTAGTAATTGCCCGGGCGCTGTTGAATGATCCGGAAATTATTTTGGCCGATGAACCTACCGGAAACCTGGACCCCGATACTTCCGAAGAGATTGTGCTGCTGCTGCGCCAGATCAGCCAATCAGGTACAGCTGTTTTAATTGCTTCGCACGATTATCACATCATCCGTACCTTTCCTTCCCGCATTATTAAATGCGAAGCCGGAAAGGTGCTTGAAGATGCCAAGATCCAGTAAGGCCTTTATCCAAAAACAGTTAATCTGTCAAGTTAATTTGGTAGCAAGTTATAAGAATGGCATAATTCTACCAACATACGCTGACAGCTTGACTGATATTAAGCATTGGCAAAAAAATTGTCCATTGGATTATAGTATAAAACAGGGGATACAACGGTCTATAGGATTTTTTTGAAATCCTGGTTGTCCTTGTGCCCTATCCATGTGGCATTCACTAAAAAAATCTACACATGAACTTTTCAGATATGTTAAAGAAAAAAAAGAACACCGACGAAAATCTCAATCCTGAACCACAACAGGAGCAACCGGAGATTGTAGGCGAAATCAATGAAGAAAGTGCTGATAAAAGTACTGTTCAGGATGAACATCTTTCACAACAGGAAGAGGTAGAACAAGCGGCCGCAGCAACCTCAGAAGAAGAAAAACTTAAAGCAGAAATTGCCGAGTGGAATAATAAATACCTGCGTTTGTATGCCGAGTTTGATAACTTTAAACGCCGTACTGCTAAAGAGCGGGTTGAATTATTGCAAACCGCGGGAAAAGATGTAATAGTTGATTTGTTACCGGTGTTGGATGATTTTGACAGGGCCCTAAAAGTAATGGAAACCGCTACCGATGTAGCATCCGTAAAAGAGGGAGTCAACCTGATTCATCAAAAAACAAAAAACATCTTATCGCAAAAAGGGCTCAAAGAAATGGAATCTAAAAATATGCCTTTCGATGTGGATTTACACGAAGCAGTTACTAGCATTCCGGCGCCTACCGACGAGTTAAAAGGAAAAATAGTAGATGAACTGGAAAAAGGATACTATCTGAACGATAAAGTTATCCGTTTTGCAAAAGTGGTGGTTGGAGCGTAAAATGACATAAAATAGGCTACCAATGCCTATGAGCATGTTATTGATTTAATAAAGATGGCGAAAAGAGATTATTACGATATACTGGGAGTTGCAAGGAATGCCAATGCCGATGAGATTAAAAAAGCTTATCGCAAAATGGCAATTAAATATCATCCCGATAAAAACCCTGGCGATAAACAGGCCGAAGAAAACTTCAAGGAAGCCGCCGAAGCTTATGAAGTATTAAGCAATGCGGAAAAGAAACAGCGCTATGATCAGTATGGTCATGCAGCCAATGCTGGAAGCGCTACCGGCGGCGGATATGGCGGCGGCCACATGAACATGGAGGATATCTTCAGTCAGTTTGGCGATATTTTTGGCGGAGGCGGAAGTCCCTTTGATAGCTTTTTTGGCGGGGGCCAGCAATCTCGCGGCCGGCGTGTAGCCCGGGGAAGCAACCTGCGTATTAAAGTAAAACTGACTCTGGAAGAAATTGCCAATGGTACCGAGAAAAAAATTAAGGTAAACAAACAGGTGGTTTGTAATACCTGTGATGGAACCGGCGCCAAAGACAAATCATCTTTCCACACCTGTCATACCTGCGGTGGCAGCGGTTCTGTACGCCGGGTAACCAATACCATTTTGGGCCAGATGCAAACTACCAGCACCTGCCCTACCTGTAATGGCGAAGGAACTGAAATTACAGCCAAATGTCATGTTTGCCATGGCGATGGTTTAGTTCGGGGCGAAGAAACCATTACCATTAATATTCCGGCCGGAGTTAGCGAAGGCATGCAATTATCCATGAGTGGCAAAGGAAATGCGGCCCCACGGGGTGGTATTGCCGGTGATCTGATCATCCTGATTGAAGAATTGCCACATGCTACCCTGAAACGCGAAGGGAATAATGTGATCTACGATTTGCATATCAGCTTTACCGATGCGGCTTTAGGAGCCAGCATAGAAGTACCTACCATTGATGGCAAAGCCAAGATAAAAATTGAGCCAGGCACTCAGGGCGGCAAAATTCTGCGCTTAAAATCTAAAGGAGTACCGGAAGTGAATTCCTACCACCGCGGAGACCAGTTGATCTATGTCAATATCTGGACGCCTAAAGCCTTATCCAAAGATGAACGCGATCTGTTAGAAAAACTTCAGGACTCGCCCAACTTCAAACCCCAACCCGGCAAAAACGAAAAAAGCTTTTTCGACCGGATGAAGGAATATTTTGAATAAGGTTTTATAAAAAACCATGGAGGCTGTCTTAAAAAGGCAGCCTCCATGGTTTTTTGTTCTGTCCCTCTGCGAATCTCGTTTTACCTCATAACCCTTTAAGGGTGAAATAAATCAGGTTTTTGGTAATTCAATTCAATCTTTTATGCCAGCCCGGCTCATAGCCGCCGGAAGGCCTAGTTCTTTTGCTGCAGCTCAAAAGAACCAAAAAGCCGCGGCTGCACAAGCTTTAGCTAAAAGTGTTAAAAACAGCTATCTGCAATTCGAGCCGTGGGAAAGCAATTCCTAGCCGAGAAACTCTGTAACACTTCTCCGAATTGCTTTCTGGTGAGGGCACTGAAAATTCCTACAAGCTGTTTTTAAAACTTTCTTAACGCTAAACCTTGTGAGGCCGATGAGGAATCGGAATAGTTTTGCGTTTATTTAAGCCATTGGACTGCGTATTGCTTAAGCATTGAAAAAGATAATAATAACTAATAATGACATTGGATTATTGAACCCGGTATAAATCTTTCATTCCATGCCCGAAGGGCGACCTGTTTATAGCATAATCATACGGAAATATTCCGGCTCCGGAGGAGCCTCCTGTTTTTAAAACAGCTTTTTCCAAATGGCATTCTTTGGTGGCCTACCTTAGTAGAAGTATTAAGCCGCCACTCAACCTTATTGCCTTATTCTTCGAGAAGAAGACAGACAACTTATACCCCTTCGAAAAATATGGTTAAAAACAAGGACGGAGATTCGGAGATTAATCATACTTGCCAGTCTTTTTGGCAATAGCGAAAATTTCATAATGGGATTCCAATCTTTGTTGCCAATTTCTCCAAACAAAGTTCATAAACCCGTATTGCAGCGGATACCGGCCTTGTGGCTAAGGCCTGTGTCGTATGAGCGGAAAGCGGGGCTACCCTAAGCCAAAGGGGCCGAACTGAGGGTTTCTAAAAAAAGCTGCCAGCTAATAGCCAACAGCTAAAGGTTAATAGCCAATATCTGCTAATAAATTCTTTCCGGATTTTTCAATATTTCATTACATTCACAGCTATTATGTATTAAAAGTCCAAGCAAATCCACAATATTTATAAAATATATGCTGAGTATCAGAAACATCGTAAAGCAGTACGCCAATCACCGGGCTTTAGATCATGTGAGCATTGAAATAGAAAAAGGCTGCATTTTTGGCTTATTAGGGCCAAATGGTGCCGGCAAAACCTCGCTCATCCGTATTATCAATCAAATAACCGCACCCGATGAGGGCGAAATTTGGTTAAACGGCGAAAAACTAAACCCTTCGCACATCTCTAAAATAGGCTACCTGCCCGAAGAAAGGGGTTTATACAAAAAGATGGAAATTGGCGAACAGATGTTGTATCTGGCCCAGCTCAAGGGAATGTCCAGAGCCGAAGCCATTAAACGGAGTCGTTATTGGTTTGAGAAAATGGGCATGGAATCCTGGTGGAAAAAGAAAGTGGAAGATCTGAGCAAGGGTATGCAGCAAAAAGTTCAGTTTGTGGCCACTATAGTTCACAATCCGGAGCTGATTATTTTGGACGAACCTTTCTCTGGCTTTGATCCGGTTAACGTAGAAATTATTACCCAGGAAATTTTGGAACTGAACCGCCAGGGGGCTACCATTATTTTCTCAACCCATCGCATGGAATCGGTTGAGCAACTTTGTGATAACATCGCCTTGATCAATAAATCGCATAAAATATTAGACGGAAGGGTGAGGGATATTAAAAATTCTTATCGCAATAATACCTACCATATAGAATACAATGGCCAGAGTCTGAATCTGGAAGGATCAGATTCCATTTTCGAGGTTCTTCATCAATCTGAGCAGGAAGAAGGAAACGAAATAACGCTGAAACTGAAAGAGCTTAAAAACTCTAATGATGCTTTAGCTTATCTCCTCCCCCGGGTGCATGTAATGCAAATGACCGAGGTAGTCCCCAGCATCCATGACATTTTCATTCAGCAGGTAACCAATCTAAATTAAACAGCCATGAACAAGATCTTACTCATTATAAAACGCGAATATTTTAGCCGGGTTAGAAAAAAATCCTTTTTGCTGATGACCTTTTTAGTTCCGGGATTAATTATCGGTATGTATGCCCTGATATTTTTTCTTTTAGCCAAAGGCGATGACAAACAGAAAAATATCGAGGTGCTGGATCAATCGGGAATCTTTGCCGGAAAGCTTCAGAACAAAAAAAATATCTTTTTCCAATATGCTAATGATTCTTATGAGGGTGCCAAAAAAGAGCTGCCTAAATCAACTGCTGATTTTTTGCTCTACATCCCAAAAGATTATCCGGCCAATCAGAATATCGAAATTATTTCTGAGAAAAAACCCGGAATAAGTCTTATTGGCGATATAGAAACCCAGATGGAAACCGTGCTTCAAAACAAACGTCTGGTAGAAGCCGGCATAGATACATCCATCCTCAACCAGGCTAAAGACCGGGTAAATATCTCTGCCAAACAGCTCACCCAGGAAGGCGAAAAAGATGCCAGCATTGGCGCTACTTTTGTCATTGGTTTTATCTGCGCATTTCTGATCTATATATCGCTTTTAATTTATGGCACCCAGGTAATGCGGGGTGTTATCGAAGAAAAAACCAACCGGATTATAGAGGTAATCATATCCTCGGTAAAACCTTTTCAGTTAATGTTGGGCAAAATTATCGGCATTGGCATGGTGGGGCTCACCCAGTTTTTATTGTGGATTGTGCTCTCACTTGGGCTTAGCACCATTGCCGGAAATGTTTTTCTAAAAACCGATATGGCAAAAAATCAAATAGAACAGGTACAGCATACCAAAGATAAACAGGTCAAATCTCCGGATAAAGCTCAATTATTTGCCGAGATAAGCAAAGCCGCAGGTACGGTAGATTATGTTTATGTGTTAGGAACCTTCCTTTTCTATTTCCTGGGTGGTTACCTCATTTATAGCGCCCTATTTGCCGCTGTAGGATCAGCGGTAGATAATGAAACCGAAACCCAGCAATTTATGCTGCCCATTACCCTGCCTCTGATCTTTTCTTTTATCATCGGCATGAACTTTATTGTGAATAACCCCGACAGCCCGATATCTTTTTGGTTATCCATTATCCCTTTAACCTCGCCGGTAGCCATGATGATCCGCATTCCGTATGGAGTGCCAACCTGGGAATTGATCCTGTCTATGACTTTGCTGGTTGGCGGATTCTTGTTTACCACTTGGGTGGCCTCGCGTATTTACCGCGTAGGAATTTTGATGTATGGCAAAAAAACCAGCTATAAAGAACTGGCTAAATGGCTGATGTATAAAGAGTAGGTTTTTAGAGGTTAGAGTGGAGAGGTTAGGGTTTAGAGAGGAGAAGGTTGTTTATTTGTTTAGGGATTAGAGGTTAGGGATTAGGCTTGAAAAGCTTATGGATTTGTGAATGGAACAACTGATCTCAACTCTAACAAATAAAGCGATTAACAGTAAATAAATTTTAAGCAAATCAACAAATAACAAGCAACTACTAAATAGTGGTTAGTAACCGGTGGGCTAGTAACCACTATTTAGCTGTATAAAACCCTAAAAAACACCAAAGCAACTAAACTCTAAACCCTAACCTCTAAACAAATCTACCCTCTCCCCTATGCGTCTTGCTGTTATTGATTTAGGCACCAATACCTTCCACCTGTTAATAGCAGAGATAAACCAGGGGGCGATTCATATTTTATATAAAACCAATATTGCGGTTAAACTGGGTGAAGGCCGGATCAATGAAAACCTGATTGTACCGGAAGCATTTTCAAGAGGCTTAAAAGCACTCAGTGAGTTTAGCGACATTATCCGGGAATATCGGGCAGAAAAGGTCAAAGCAACGGCCACATCGGCCATAAGAAGCGCCCAGAATGGCGCTGAGTTTGTTCAAGCTGTAAAAAATAAAACCGGAATACAGATTGACATCATCAGCGGAGATGAAGAGGCTGAACTGATCTATGAAGCCGTAAAAGCAAGTGGAGCCTTAGAAAACACTTGCCTGATTGTGGATATTGGCGGAGGTAGCGTAGAATTTATTCTTTGTGATTTTGACCAGATCTATTGGAAAAAAAGCTATGATATTGGGGCTGCACGCCTGATGCAACAATTTTTTAAATCTGATCCACTCTCTAAAATGGATGAAAGCAACTTGCTCCAATATTTAGAAAATGAATTACAGGAACTGGAGTCAATCTGCAAACAATATCCACCGGTCTGCCTCATTGGTTCGGCG
>DASQIU010000107.1:0-31226 GCA_035631395.1 Daejeonella sp.
CACTCCTCTAAAGGGCATGAAGGTTATCTGGGTAATTCGGTATTGGGCGAATGGTGCAATATAGGAGCCGATAGTAACAATTCCAATCTGAAAAATAATTATTCCGAGGTGCGTTTGTGGAATTACAAAACGGAAACTTTCCGGAAAACCGGAATGCAATTTTGTGGCATGGTTATGGCCGATCACGCCAAGTGTGCCATCAATACCATGTTCAATACCGGAACCGTAGTTGGGGTGAGTGCGAATATTTTTGGGGCGGGATTTCCACGGCATTTTATCCCCGATTTTTCCTGGGGAGGTGCTCAGGGCCTGGAGGCTTATCCCCTGAAGAAGGTTTTTGAAACTGCCGAAAAGGTCTTTGAAAGAAGAAATTTAAAATTTGACGATACAGAAAAAGAAATATTAGCTGAAGTGTTCGAACTTACCTCCAAGCATCGGAGATTTGTTCCTTAAACAGCTATAGAATAAGATATGAGAAAGAAAATTGTAGCAGGCAACTGGAAAATGAATATGGATTATACCGGGGGTATAGGCTTATTCTCGGAAATTATCAATATGGTTAATGATGAAGTAATGGGTAACCAGGAAGTAGTAGTTTGCCCGCCTTATATTCATTTAAGTAGTTTAGCACAGCTTGCTAAAAATCATACAAAGATTGCAGTAGGGGCACAAAACTGCCATCAGGAAGATAAAGGCGCTTACACAGGCGAGGTATCGGCAGAAATGATTTATTCTGTAGGTGCCCGTTATGTAATTATTGGCCATTCAGAACGCCGCCAGTATTTTGGTGAGAGCAATGCAATGTTGGCTCAAAAAGTTAATAGTGCCTTAAAAAATCAACTAACTCCGATTTTTTGCGTGGGCGAAACCCTGGACGAACGCAATAATAGCCAGCATTTCAAAGTTATTAAACAGCAGTTGGAAGGAGGTTTATTCCATTTGTCTGAGACCGAATTTCAGGCAGTTGTTATAGCCTATGAACCGGTTTGGGCCATAGGAACTGGTTTAACGGCCACTCCGGCGCAGGCTCAGGAAGTGCATGCCTATATCCGCAAAGAAATTGAAACGAGATATGGAGCTGATATTGCTAACAGCTCAAGTATCCTTTACGGAGGAAGTTGCAATCCTAAAAATGCCGCCGAGTTATTTAGCCAGGCGGATATAGATGGAGGTTTGATTGGTGGGGCATCCCTAAAATCGCGGGATTTTGTGGATATTATTAAAGTTTATAACCATTAATGAATTATAAAGAACTGAATTTTACCGTTTCCGGCGAAGATTATTGCCGGGACTTATTAATAAACAGCCTTTCGCAAATTGGCTTTGATACTTTTGAAGATACCGAAGCTGGTTTTAAAGCCTACATTCCGGATTCAGAATTTAATCAGGAAACCCTGGATAATACTTTGCAGGATTTTAAAGAGTCCTTTGAATTTTCGTATCAAACCAGTTTTATTCCTCATAAAAACTGGAATGAGGAATGGGAAAGTAATTTTGAGCCCTTAAACATTAAAGATCAATGCTATGTGCGGGCTACTTTTCATGCCCCGCAGCCACAGTATCCGTATGAAATAGTGATCGATCCCAAAATGGCTTTTGGCACCGGACATCATCAAACTACGGCCATGATGATGGAATTTATGCTGGAAGAAGATTGGAAAGACAAAAAAGTATTGGATATGGGTTGTGGTACCGGTATTCTGGCTATTCTGGCGGCTAAATTGGGCGCCGGAGAGCTTCTGGCCATTGATTACGATCCGATCTGTTATGAAAGCACACAAGAAAATGCCCGGTTAAACCAGGTTCCCCAGATTGAGGCGCTTTGTGGCTCCAAAGAAGTGATCCCCGATCAGAAGTTTGAAGTGATCTTGGCCAATATCAACCGGAATATCCTTTTAGATCAGATGGACCGGTATGCCGAAGTATTAACTCCAACCGGATTGCTTTATTTGAGCGGTTTTTATGAACAACCCGATTTGGACATCATCATTGAAAAGGCTGCCAGTTTAAATCTGACTTATGTGCAGCATAAAAAGAACAATAATTGGGTGGCTGCCAAATTTCATCATTCTGTTAAGTGAGAAAAATGGGATGTCTAATGTTTTGTAAAAGCACGGAACCGTCACACTGAGCATGTCGATTGTGCATACCAGGAATACGAAATTTTCGACAGGCTTACCATAACAATGGCGCCAAATAGGAATCGAAATTTTTAGACATCCCCCTCTCTGATTATTTTATCCATAAGACCTAGTCTTATTCATTAATTCTCTAAAAATATGCGTGTACATTTTATAGCTGTAGGCGGAAGCGCCATGCATAATTTGGCTATAGCTCTGAAAAAAAAAGGATATCAGGTTAGTGGTTCAGACGATGTAATTTTTGAGCCTTCGAAATCGCGTTTAGCAAAGTATGGTATTTTACCCGAGCAACAGGGCTGGGATCCGGCCAGGATTGATAAAGATATTGATGCCGTTATTTTGGGTATGCATGCCCGGGAAGATAACCCCGAACTGTTGGAAGCGCAAAAACTAGGCTTGAAAATATACTCTTATCCGGAATATATCTATGAGCAGTCTAAAGATAAACTAAGGATTGTGATAGGAGGTAGCCACGGTAAAACTACCATCACTTCCATGATTTTGCACGTGCTGAATTATTACGGGAGAAATTTTGATTATCTGGTAGGAGCGCAACTGGAAGGATTTGAAACCATGGTGAAAATTACCCAGGATGCTCCAATTATTGTTATTGAAGGAGATGAATACCTGGCATCGCCTATAGATCGCCGGCCTAAATTTCATTTGTATCAGGCCAATGTGGCTGTTTTAAGTGGTATTGCGTGGGATCACATTAATGTTTTTCCAACGTTTGACAATTATCTGGAGCAGTTTCAGGTGTTTTTGCAAACTATTAAACCCGGAGGAACTATTATTTACTGCGAGGATGACCCCGTATTAAAAGATATGGTTTGCCATTCTGATTTGGAACTGCATAAAAAACCCTACTCTGTACCGTCCTATAAAATAGATAAAGGAGTGACAAAATTGCTGAATTTTGGACAGGAAACGCCTTTGAGAATTTTTGGTACCCACAATTTACTTAATTTAAATGCAGCATGGTTAGTCCTACAGGAACTGGGTTTTTCATATGAAGAGTTTTTGAATGCGATAAAAACTTTCAAGGGAGCAGCACGTCGTTTAGAACTTTTAGGTAAAAATGACGATACCGCAATTTATAAAGACTTTGCTCATTCGCCCTCTAAATTAAAGGCTACTATTCAAGCAGTTAAAAATCAATTTCCTGATAGAGAGCTGGTTGCGGTGATTGAACTTCATACTTTTAGCAGCTTGAATAAAAACTTTCTGGAAGAATATGCCGGCACCATGGAAGAAGCAGACGACGCAATTGTTTTTATAGACAAAACAATTTTTTTACAAAAAAGGTTGGAACCTTATGAGGAGTCTTTTGTTAAAAAAGCATTTGCTGATGAAAACGTAAAGTTTTTCAACAATGTCGAAATATTGGAAAGGTTTTTGAGTTATCTTAATTATAAAGGTAAAAATTTGCTGTTAATGAGCTCAGGTAATTTTGGCGGGATGGATTTGAAGAAACTTGCTGAGTTGGCGCTTAACAGTAATAAGTAATTGTAAAATATAGAATAAAGAAAATGAAAGCTTTAGGTAAAAAAATTAGGTTGTTGAGACATCAAAAAGGATGGAGTCAGGAGGACGTTGCAAAACGTTTGGATATTTCCATACCAGCTTTCTCAAAAATTGAAACTGGCATTACAGATGTCAATTTGTCCCGTTTAGAGCAAATCTCTTCTCTATTTGAGATGAGTATTGTGCAATTACTCACTTTTAATGATACTGAGCAGCAGGAAAAATATACCTCGGAATTGGAAGTACTGACAAAGAAGGTGCAGGAACGAGAAGTGGAGGTTATTGATCTACAAAAAAAGGTTATTGAGCTTTACGAAGAACTTCGCCGGGTTAAAAGTTAATTAACCCGGTTTAAAAAGTTCTATTAGAAAATTTTCCTCATCGTTAAATGTTTTTTTCCAAAAGTGGCTCCAGTAGCCTGATGTATAGATAACATTTTGTCGTTAAAGTCTCCTACCCAGGAAAGTTCTAATTCCTCATATTGGTTTAGAGGAAGCACATATTCTTTGAGTTTAATGAAGAGTGCTGACTCTAACCCATGTTTTTGGTAAGCTTTTTTGGTACCCATCACTACGGCCCGCATGCGGGTAACCCCTTTCCAACGGTAGTATAAAAACTTTAATTTCTCTATCACTCCCAGTTTGCCATTTAAAGGTTTGATCATTTGATTGGCATCTGGTAGAATGATGACGAACGAAGCCGGCTCATCGTTTACGTAAGCAAACCAGATCAATTTTTCATCCATGATGGCTTTCATTTTTTGGAAGCTTTCAAGGATAGTTGTTTTGGTAATGGGCACAAAATTTTCAAAGTCTTGCCAGGCATCATTATAAATTTCTATGAAATCCTGGGCAAACTGATCGAACTTTTGGGCCTGTAAATGCTCAAAGCGATATCCGGGTTTGTTGGCTACCCAGCCTGCAATTTTGGTAAAACGCTCCGGAAAGGGCTTATTTACCTCTAAATGATTGGTTATTTGTTCATACAGTTTGCTGAAGCCGAAATTCTCAAACAAGTTTTTGTAATAAGGCAGGTGGTAGTTCATGCCAAAAGACGGATGGGTAAAACCTTCTACCAGTAAACCCCAGAACGTATCGTTTTCGCCAAAATTAATGGGGCCATCCATAGCTTTCATGCCGCGGGCGGTTAGCCAGTTCTGGGCCGTTGTAAATAATAAATTAGCCGCCTCCTGGTTGTCTATACATTCAAAAAAACCAATTCCTCCGGTCGGCTGCTCGGGTTGGTAGGCTTTCTTTTCGTTGATAAATGCGCCTATCCGGCCTATCAGTTTTCCCTGCTCTGATTTTAAGACCCAGCGGGTACATTGACCATGTTGGTGGAAATTGTTTTTTTGAGGATCAAAAACCGCCTCAACATCTATATCTAATGGGCATACCCAGTTGGGGTCATTCTTGTATATTTCCCGGGCAGTATTTAAAAAGTCTTTCTTTTGTTGTTTATCTTTTACTTCTTCAATAATCATATCTTGAACTATAGGGGGGTAATATAAAAAAAGCACCCGGTAAAACCGGATGCTTTTTCCATTTCTTGAAATTTGATTTTACTTATAGATCATCCTCGTCCAGATCCAGGTCATCAAATGAGTCCAAGTCATCGCCGAACTGCATATCAAAATCATCATCATCTTCTGCAAAAGAGTTCAATTTGTCTTTTGCAGCACTTTTTGGAGTAGACTTCTTAGAGTTACTTGAAGTTGTTTTACCAGAGTTAGTTTTCTTTGGGGTTTTCATCGGGTTTGAAATTACCTTAGCGTTATTGTATTATAAAATTAAAAAGAATTTGAAATCCCAAAAGCACCTTTTGCTTTTTTGTGAAAAAAATCATGATAATACCTCTTGACCAATTTCATTGCTTGCTGTTACCAGATCTTTCAACAAAGGTAATTCGGTAAAAGAATTAATGCCAAAATAATCCATAAAAAGTGTACTGACGCCATATAACAGGGGTTTTCCAACAGAATCAGATTTGCCTGTAATGGTTATCAGTTCTTTTTCCAGAAGTTTTTGAACGGTATAATCGCAATTTACACCTCTAATTTGTTCAATTTCCAGTTTAGTTACCGGCTGCTTGTAAGCTATGATAGCCAGGGTTTCTAAAGCTGCCTGGCTTAATTTCTTTTTAGACCGATGAATATGCAACTGGTTAATTATCGGATAATACTCTTTCCGGGTCAAAAATTGATAGCCGCCGTTCAGATTAACCAGTTCCATGGCCAAATTGGCTTCTGAATATTTCTTCTGGATGCTGGCAATACTTAATTCGATCTCCTGCAGAGGAGTGTCCTGTTCGCCCAGCTCGTCTATTACCTGTTTTATTTCTTCAGCACTAATACTTCGCTCAGAGGCAAATATCAAAGCTTCAATTTGGTTTTGAGAATTATCAGCACTCATATAATAAACATATTGAACAATGTTTTTAAAAGCAAGAATTAATCAAAAATGTCTGTCTTTTTTTAAAAGATATCACGGACGAAGACTTTCCGGGAAGGTGTCTATAAAACTTTTACTGTCACATCGTTGTATTGGCCAGAGTCACACTGAGCTTGTCGAAGTGTGAACGGAATGACTCCATGGTTCGACAAGCTCACCATGATATCTAATAATTTCATGATGAAAGTATAAGCGCAAACTTTTAGATACCCTCTTTTATTTTTCTAAGCGATATCAATAATTCAAGCTAGTAAGTGATCACCTGCTGCTCTGTTTGTTTAGGCAATTCTCTGAATTCATATTGCTGATTGCGCAACTGAGGTTCAAACCCGGCCTCGCGTATGGCATCCTGAATACCTTGCGAGGTAAAGCGGTGAGGCGCTCCGGCTGCCGAAACCACATTTTCTTCAATCATAATAGAACCAAAATCATTAGCGCCGGCTTGCAAACAAAGCTGGGCCGTATGTTTACCCACGGTTAACCAGGAGGCCTGGATATTTTTAATGTTGGGTAACATAATCCGGCTTAAAGCAATCATGCGGATATATTCATCGCCGCTCACCTGGTTGGTTATACCGCGAACCTTTTTAAGCAAAGTGCCATCGTCCTGGAAAGGCCAGGGGATGAAAGCCAGAAAGCCTTTGGCATCGGCCGGTTTTTCAGACTGAACCTGGCGTAACCAAACTAAATGTTCAAAACGCTCTTCCAGGGTTTCTACATGACCAAACATCATGGTAGCTGAGGTGGTCAGATTTAATTGGTGTGCTGCACGCATTACATCCAGCCATTCCTGGCCGCCGCATTTACCTTTAGAAATCAGGCGGCGTACCCGGTCGTTTAAAATTTCGGCTCCGGCTCCCGGCAGGGAATCCAATCCGGCATCTATTAAAGCTTTTAAAACTTCGGTATGGCTTAATCCATCCAATTTGGCAATATGGGCAATTTCGGGTGGACCCAGGGAGTGTAGTTTTAAAGTAGGATATAGTTCCTTTAATTGTTTGAAGAGATCTACATAATACTGCAGGCCTAAATCCGGGTGATGGCCGCCCTGCAGCAATAGCTGATCTCCGCCATAGCGGAATGTTTCTTCAATTTTCTGTTTATAGGTTTCTATATCCGTAATGTAACTTTCGTTATGGCCCGGCCGGCGAAAGAAGTTGCAAAACTTGCAATTGGCAATACATACGTTGGTTGTATTTACATTGCGGTCAATAATCCAGGTTACTTTGCCATGCGGGACCTGTTTTTTACGAAGCTCATTAGCCACATACATCAGCTCCGGAGTGCTGGCATTTTTGTATAAATATAGGCCTTCATCCTGAGAAAGAAACTCAAAATTTAAGGCACGCTGCAATAAGTCGGAAGTATTCATGCAGGGCAAATATAAGTACTTGCCGCTTGAATATTGGCATCTGTGTTTTTCTTACTTTCTGCTGATGAAGATTCTTAATTGGTGGAGGGTTTAAGCATTGTAAAATTCCTAAATTCGCAAAAGTTTTTTTTACTGATTTATATGGTTTCATTTGAACGTTTTATCCTTTCCAACGGCCTTACGGTTTTGGTGCATGAAGATCCAACAACCCCCATGGCGGTGGTTAATATTTTATATGATGTAGGAGCCCGGGATGAAGACCCGGATAAAACGGGTTTTGCGCATTTATTTGAGCATCTGATGTTTGGCGGCTCGGTAAATATTCCTACGTACGATGAGCCTTTGCAAAGGGTAGGAGGAGAGAACAACGCTTTTACCAGCAATGATGTTACCAATTATTATATTACTCTTCCTTCAGTAAACCTGGAAACCGCTTTTTGGCTGGAAAGCGATCGAATGCTGAATTTGGCATTTTCTGAAAAAAGTTTGGAAGTTCAACGCAATGTGGTTTGCGAAGAGTTTAAGCAACGTTATTTAAATCAGCCTTACGGCGATGTATGGTTAAAACTTCGTCCATTGGCTTATAAACAACATCCTTATCAATGGGCTACCATTGGTAAAGTGTTGGAGCACATAGAAGAAGCCACCATAGAGGATGTAAAAGAGTTTTTTGAGAAACATTACAATCCGGCTAATGCTATTTTGGTGGTGGCTGGTTCTGTGAAAACCGAAGAGGTGAAAAAGCTGGCTAAAAAATGGTTCGGAAGTATACCCGGACAAAACAAACCGGTTAGAAACCTGCCAGCCGAGCCGGAACAAACTGAAGAACGTAGGGAAACGGTTTTAGCTAATGTGCCTCTGAATGCACTTTATACCGTTTTTCATATGCCTTCCAGAAATGATGAGGGCTATTATTCTTCTGATTTGATTTCGGATATCCTTTCGCGTGGAAATTCTTCGCGTTTATATAGAACCCTATTGAAAGAGAAAAAACTGTTCAGTGAAATTCATGCCTATTTAACCGGAAGTTTAGATAACGGACTTTTTGTTATTGAAGGAAAACCCCTGCCTGGCGTTTCTATGGAACAAGCTGAAGCGGCCATCTGGGTAGAGTTAGAACGTCTGAAAACGGAGCTGGTTAATCAGGATGAGATTGCTAAAGTAAAAAACAAGATTGAATCAACCATGGTGTTTTCTGAAATGAATTTATTGGATAAAGCCATGAACCTGGCCTTTTTTGAGCTTTTAGGTGATGCCAACCGCCTGAATACCGAAACGCATAAATATTTGAATGTAACGGCGCAGGAAATTCAAAATCAGGCCCGGAAAATCTTCCGCAAAGAAAATTCATCCACTTTATACTATTTAGCTAAAAATCATGATTAACAGAACATTAGCCCCTGAATTTGTACAGATAGAAAATGTTAACCTGATTCACGCCGAATCTGTTGTTTTAGATAATGGCCTAAAAACTTTTTTCGTGAATGGAGGTGAGCAGGATTTAGTGCGCATTGAATTTATATTCTCTAATATAGGGTGGGATGCCTCCAAACCTCTGCAGGCTTATGTGGCCAATACTTTGCTTAATGATGGGACTTCCAATTTAACAGCGGCTCAGATTGCCGATAAAATTGATTCGTACGGGGCTTTTTTTCAAACGGAATATAATTACGACCAGTCTATAGTAGCCCTATATACCTTAAATAAGCATCTGGCTTCTACCTTGCCAATTATTAAAGATATTCTGACTAATTCTGTATTTCCGCAGGCTGAGTTGGATACTTTTATTACTAATCAGAAACAAAGGTTAAGCGTTAGTCTGGAGAAAAATGATTTCATAAGCCGGAAAGTGTTTAATGAAGCTTTATTTGGCAATACTTTATATGGTTATAATACTCAGGCTTCAGATTACGATAATTTAACCCGGACCCAGTTACTGGAATATTTTCATCAGGCTTACCAGCCGCAAAACTGCACCATCATGGTTTCCGGGAAGGTGAGTGATGAAACTATCAAAGCATTAAACACTTTGTTCGGAAACGATTGGGAGAATAAGGGCGAAATAGTTGAGAACCATTTCCAATTTGACAAAATAGACGGTGCCGAACACTTTGTGGAAAAACCTGATGCCCTGCAATCGGCCATACGGATCGGTCAAGTGACTATCAATCGTAATCATGCTGATTTTCCGGGATTTCAGGTATTAAATACTATTTTAGGAGGTTACTTTGGTTCTCGTTTAATGGCCAATATCCGTGAGGATAAAGGCTATACCTATGGCATCGGTTCGGCGGTGGTTTCTTTAAAAGATGTTGGTTATTTCTTTATTGCTTCCGAAGTAGGAGCAGAGGTTTGTAGCTCGGCCTTGGAAGAAATTGAAAAGGAAATTAAAACTTTGAAATATGAGCCGGTTCCAGACGATGAGTTAGACCTGGTAAGAAATTATATGCTGGGCTCTATGTTAGGTAGTTTGGAAAATGCACTCTCACATGCTGATAAATTTAAAAATATTTATTTCTCAGGTTTAGATTATGATTATTATCAGCGTTATATCCAAACCGTGAAAAATATTACTGCCCAGGATATTCTTTATTTGGCTAACCGTTATTTGAAAATTAATGATTTTCAGAAAGTTATTGTTGGAAAAAAATAAGTTGAAATTTTCTTTGTCCGGCGATTTCCAGAATTTGCCGGACAAAGAATTCGCCTGAAATCAGAAAAACAATTTCAGCTAAAAAAATAATTCTTATATTTGCCCGGCAAGTAATAAACCCTCAATTATTTGCCCATGCAACTCGATCCCGAAAAATTCGTCTCTGAAGGATTAACCTACGACGACGTATTATTAATCCCAGCTTATTCTGAAGTATTACCGCGTGATGTAGATACCGGTACTTTTTTTACTAAAAACATTCGTTTAAACGTTCCCATTGTGTCGGCGGCCATGGATACAGTTACCGAATCCGAACTGGCTATTGCTGTTGCGCAAGCCGGTGGAATTGGTATGCTGCATAAAAATATGAGCATTGCCCAACAGGCAGAAGAAGTGCGCAAGGTAAAACGTTCTGAAAGCGGTATGATTCAGGATCCGGTTACTTTGCCTCAACAAGCAGTTGTAGCCGATGCTTTTGCCATTATGAGGGACTATAAAATTGGCGGAATTCCCGTTATTAATGATGAACGCAAACTTATTGGCATTATCACTAACCGCGATCTGCGTTTCCAGAAAGATATGACACGCCCGGTTATGGAGGTAATGACCAAGGATAACCTGATTACTGCTCCTGAAGGAACCACCTTGATGCAGGCTGAAGTTATTTTACAAAACCATAAAATTGAAAAATTACCGGTTGTGGATCAGGATGGTTGCCTGAAAGGTTTGATTACTTTTAAAGATATTCAGAAGTTTAAAAATTATCCAAATGCTTGTAAAGATGCGCATGGCCGCTTACGGGTTGGCGCCGCTGTTGGCGTTACTGCCGATACTTTGGAGCGGGTGGATGCTTTGGTGAAAGCCGGTGTAGATGTAATTACCATTGATACCGCTCATGGACATTCTAAAGGGGTTATTGATAAATTAAAAGAAGTAAAATCTAAATATCCGCATTTGCAGGTGGTTGTTGGGAACGTAGCTACCGGCGAAGCCGCTAAAGCCCTGGCCGATGCTGGTGCCGATGCCGTAAAAGTGGGCATTGGGCCCGGTTCTATTTGTACTACCCGGATTATTGCAGGGGTAGGTGTTCCGCAATTATATGCCGTTTACGAGTGTGCCAAAGCCTTGCGTGGTCGTGGAATACCTGTAATTGCTGATGGTGGTATTAAACAAACAGGAGATATTGCCAAAGCTATTGCTGCTGGAGCTAGTACCATTATGGCCGGTTCTTTATTTGCCGGAGTGGAAGAGTCTCCGGGTGAAACTATTATTTACGAGGGCCGGAAATTTAAGTCATACCGGGGCATGGGTTCTATTGAAGCTATGGAGCAAGGTTCTAAAGATCGTTATTTCCAGGATGTGGAAGATGATATTAAAAAATTAGTTCCCGAAGGAATTGTAGGACGTGTACCTTATAAAGGTTCTTTGGCTGAGGTAATGTACCAGTTGGTTGGCGGTTTGAGGGCCAGCATGGGTTATTGTGGTGCAGCCACTATAGAAGATTTACAGAATGCCCGTTTTGTGCGCATTACTGCTGCCGGTATGCGTGAAAGCCATCCGCATGATGTAGCCATTACCAAAGAGGCGCCTAATTATAGCCGTTAATTTATTGGAAGAGGGTGTCTAAAAAGTTTTATTTCGCATTGGTGCCACGCTTCAACAGGCTCAGTGTGACGGCTCTGTGGACATGGTGAGCTTGTCGAACCATAGGTCAAATGCTTTTTAGACACCTCTTTTATTCGAAAAAGATCGACGAAAACGAATATGAAATCTATCTGCGTGTTTTGTGGCGCTAATTTTAATGGCGATCCGGCTATACTCAAAACGGTTGACAACTTGGCAGCTGTGATGGTGGAAAAAGAGATCACACTGGTTTATGGTGGTGGTAAAGTAGGAGTTATGGGTCTGATAGCCGATGCCGTTTTAGAAAGAGGCGGAAAAGCTATTGGCGTGATTCCGCAGTTTTTGATGGATAAAGAAGTTGGCCATACCGGCTTAACCGAATTGATCATTACAGAGAATATGCATCAGCGTAAGCAAAAAATGGCCGATCTTTCAGAAGGTTTTATTGCCCTGCCGGGAGGTTTTGGCACGCTTGAAGAGTTTTTTGAGGTGTTAACCTGGTCGCAATTAGGGCTTCATCGTCATCCGGTGGCGCTTTTAAATGTTAATGGTTTCTATGATCTTTTATTACAACAAATGGATGTGATGGAGAAACATCAGCTTTTAAAATCCTTAAATAGAAAACTTGTGCTCAATCATACCGATCCGAAGGAATTAGTTGAGCAGATGAGTAAATTTGAGGCTCAACCCGATGAAGTTTGGTTTAGAGAGCGGAATTTAACCTGATATTCAGCAGATTGACAAAAAGCCTGATTTTTCAGATTTTAATTCTCAATAGTACTTCTCGAATTTTCTCTTGATTGGAATGATTTTTGTTAATGGTAATTATGGCTAAAAGATTACGCTAAATCATTAAAAATCAGCGAACTTTTTAGTAATTCTATCGTTTAAATGGTAGAATTTTTTAACTTTGCATCCTTTTAGAGAGGGTAAAATTATACATGAGACAACTCAAGATAACGCAATCCATTACCAATCGTGAATCCCAGTCTTTAGACAAGTATTTACACGAGATAGGTAAAGTAGACTTAATTACAGCCGAAGAAGAAGTAATTCTTGCCCAAAAAATCCGCGAAGGTGATCAGGCCGCCTTAGAGCGTTTAACCAAAACCAACTTGCGTTTCGTAGTCTCGGTAGCTAAACAATACCAAAATCAGGGTTTAACCTTAGGAGACTTAATTAATGAGGGTAATCTGGGTTTGATTAAAGCTGCCAAGCGTTTTGACGAAACCAAAGGATTTAAATTCATCTCCTATGCTGTTTGGTGGATCCGCCAGTCTATTTTGCAGGCTATTGCTGAGCAGAGCCGTATTGTGCGTTTGCCATTAAACCAGGTAGGTTCCTTAAGTAAAATTAGTAAAGCATTCTCCCGTTTAGAGCAGGAGTATGAGCGTGAGCCTTCGCCTGAAGAATTGGCCGATACATTGGAAACTACGGTTGATAAAATTACCGATACCTTAAGTAATTCTGGCCGCCACGTTTCTATGGACGCTCCTTTTGTGCAGGGCGAAGAAAATACCCTGCTGGACGTTTTGGAAAACAATGATCCTAATACCGACAGTAACTTAATTGATGAGTCCTTATCAGAAGAGATTAAACGCTCTCTATCTACATTAACAGAGCGGGAACGCGAAATTATTGTCCTGTTCTTTGGTTTAAGCACCAATCATCCGCTGTCTTTAGAAGAAATTGGCGAGAAATTTAACCTTACCCGCGAACGCGTACGTCAGATTAAAGATAAAGCTTTGCAACGTCTGCGGCATACTTCAAGAAGTAAGATATTAAAATCTTATTTGGGCTAAGATTGATTCGACGAAATATTTAAAAAGATTGGGCTATCACCCAATCTTTTTTATTTTTGAGAAAATCCATATTTAAAATCATGTTGAATAAATACGAAAGCGAATTTACCCGCTGGATAGAAAAAGAAAAAAAGGCCATTGAGCTGATTAATATTGTGGGTAAACTCTGGTTTGACCGCTCTATTGAACTTGTATTATTTCGCAAACCTTTATTTGATGTTGGCAGCAGTGAAATTTTGGCTCATCACCAATATGCCCGCCAGATTACCAATAAGGAAATTTCAATTTATGAAACATTGGCTTTGGCGCAGGCTATTGCCAAGACTAATATGGCCCCTTCCCGAATTGATATTGGCAGGTTGGCCTCAGAATGGATTGATGAAGATGGCAATCATTCATCTATTGAAGATTTCGTGATTAAAAAGTTGGGCCGTCATATCGGCAAGGATAAAATTACCATGCAGCCCAAAGATGTGATATTGTATGGTTTTGGTCGTATTGGCCGTATTGCTGCCCGCGAATTAATCACCCAAGCCGGAAAAGGTGAACAATTGCGTTTAAGAGCCATTGTTACCCGCGGCTATAGTGATGAAGATCTGATTAAAAGAGCCGATTTACTTCGGAATGATTCTGTGCATGGCACTTTTGCGGGAACTATTACCGAAGATTTTGAAAATAAAGCCTTGGTAATTAATGGTCAGTTGATCTATATGATTGCGGCCAAAAATCCGGATGAGGTAGATTATACGGCTTATGGTATTCATAATGCTCTGGTGATTGATAATACGGGTGTGGTTCGTGACCGCGAAGGCCTGGGTAAGCATCTTAAATCGAATGGTGTAGGCCAGGTATTATTAACCGCACCGGGTAAAGGCGATGTGCCTAATATTGTTTTTGGCATCAATCAAAAAGATTTTAATGGCAATGAAACAATCTTTTCGGCTGCTTCATGTACTACTAATGCTATTGTGCCGGTTTTAAAAATTGTTGAAGAAAGTTTTGGTATTGAAAAAGGCCATATTGAAACGGTGCATTCCTATACCAACGACCAGAATTTACTGGATAATTACCATAAAAAATATCGTCGCGGACGCTCTGCCGCTTTAAATATGGTAATTACCGAAACCGGAGCCGATAAAGCTGTGGCCAAAGTTTTACCTCAATTAGAAAATAAACTTACCGGGAATGCAGTACGGGTTCCAACTCCCGATGTTTCCCTGGCTATTTTAAACTTGAACCTGAACCGGGAAACCAGCAAAGAGGAACTGGAAGAAGTATTAAAAAATGCTTCTCTGTTCGGTACTCTGGTAGAGCAGATCGAATACTCCATATCCAATGAATTAGTTTCCAGCGATGTGATTGGTAATAGTCATGCTTCCATTATCGATGGTCCGGCTACCATCATTTCTAAGGATGGAAAATCTGTGGTTTTATATGTATGGTATGATAATGAGTATGGATATACCCGTCAGGTTGTGCGCCTGGCTAAATCATTAGCGGGAGTTATCCGCTTAACTTATTATTAAGCTGAAATTCAAAAATATCTCAGGCTCCGAAATTTTCGGGGCCTTTTTTATTTTAAAAACAGGTGAATTTTTCTAATTCAATTTTTTAATTTTTTATATTAAAAAAATATTATATAACGCAATGAAACAGGCATTTAAGCTTAAAAATGGTGAATTAGTATTTGATAGCGAGAAAATAATCATCACAGACAATGCGAAAAAGCAACGGCGATTTCAAATTTTGGCATCAGTTGTTTGGATATTTTACGGAACAATCTCTGTTGTACGATATTTTAAAACGGGAGACCAGTTTTTATTGTGGTCAGGAGTATTTATTGGCTTAGCTCATTTTATTATTCTATTAGTGATACTTTTTAGAAGAACTAATAAAAATGAAATAATGAAAGACGAAATCATCTCCATAAAAATAAATCAGAGGTTTGGGAATAAATTTGTGGATTTTAAATTGGCAGGAAATAAAATAAGACGGATATGCCAAGCGGATGGTATGGAAGATGAGTTAAAAGAATATGTGGAAACTTATATGAACACAAAATAGAATCCTGTTTTTACAAATTTTGCTAAACCAAACATTCGGCATTCTACCCGTTATTTTCTAATCAGATTTTTTTAATTTCCGCTCTTAAAATAATATCATGAAAAAATTTTTAACGCTGATAGCATTAGGCTTTTTAACGCTTGTGCAACAACAGGTTAAAGCACAGCAGCCTGCATTTATTACCGATAGCTTAGACAGTTATATTAAAAAGGGTATTCAAAACTGGAATATTCCGGGTTTAGCTATCGCGATAGTAAAGGATGGAAAAACCGTAGTGATGAAAGGATACGGAGTTCGGGATATCCAAACCAAAACTCCGGTTGACGAAAATACCCTGTTCATGATTGCCAGCAACAGCAAGCTGTTTACCGGTACGGCTCTGGCTCAGTTGGAGTACAATAAAAAGCTTTCTTTGGATGATAAGGTAAGCAAATACCTGCCGGGATATCGTTTGTATGATAAAAATACCACCGATCTGGTAACCATTAAAGATGAATTGAGTCATCGGATGGGTACCAAAACATTCCAGGGTGATTTTACTTTTTGGAACGGTACTTTAAGCCGGCCACAGATCATGGAGAAAATGCAATTGCTGAAACCGGTGGGCCAGTTCCGTCAGGATTTTGGTTATTGCAATTCCTGCTATTTAACCGCCGGGGAGATCATCCCGGTAGTGACCGGAAAACCCTGGGAAGTCTATGTTCAAGACAGCATTTTAAAACCTTTGGGCATGAACAATACCTATATGTTAACCGAAGGAATTGCCCGGCGCAACAATGTATCCAAGCCCTATACCAATCATTATTCTGGGCAGCTAACCGAGTTGCCTTATGATCAGGTAGATAATTTAGGTCCGGCCGGCAGTATGGTAAGCAATGTAAAAGATGTTTCTAAATGGCTGCTGATGCAATTGGATAGCGGACGTTATGAGGGAAAACAAATTTTGCCCTGGCAGGTGCTGCGTAAAACCAGGGATATAAACATTGCCACATCCAGCCGCAAAAGCGCCGTAAACCCAACGCATTTTACCGGCTACGGTCTGGGCGTTTTCATGGCCGATTTTGAAGGAAAGCAAGTGTTTTGGCATACTGGCGGTGCTTTTGGTTTTGTAAGTAATACCTGTTTTGTGCCTGAGCTGAATCTGGGAATCACCATTCTGACCAATAACGATAACCAGGCATTCTTTGAGCTTTTGCGTTATCAGATATTGGATGCTTATACCAATCGCCCTTATGTGAACCGTAGCGATCGGGCTTTAGGAGATCATCTGAAAAATCTTGAGAAAGAAAAGAAAGATATCGCAGCGCTTGAAAAAAGGGTAGGGCGGGGCAAACCGGCTTTAAACAGTGCGGCTTATCCCGGAGTATATGAGCATGAAATTTACGGAACCATTAATATCAATAAGCTGAGCGATACCAAGCTGGAAATTGTATTTAATAATCACAGAACCTTAAAAGCTACTCTGGACTATATGGATAACGGCGAATGGCTGTTGCGCTACAATAATATTGCTTACGGAATTTTCCCTGTAAAATTTGATTTGAAAGATGGCCGGGTGCAATCTATCCAAATCAAAGCTTCCGATTTTATTGAGTATGATCCATACGTATTTGTTAAAAAAACATGAGGAGAACTTTAGCGATTTACCAGGCTGATGCCTTTACCGATCAATTGTTTGGAGGGAATCCGGCTGCAGTTTGCCCTTTAACAGAATGGCTTGAAGCTGTAGAAATGCAGAAGATAGCCGCCGAGAATAACCTGGCCGAGACCGCTTTTTTTGTGCCAAGGGGATCTGATTTTGAATTGCGCTGGTTTACTCCGGAGCTGGAAATTGATCTATGCGGCCATGCCACACTGGCCAGCGCCCATATTATTTTTACACAGCTCAATTATAAAAGCGATACCATTCTTTTTCACACCCAGAAAGCCGGAATATTAAGCGTTACACGTAATCAGGATTTATATACGCTGGATTTTCCGTCGCGGGTGCCCGAACCTTGCGCTATGCCTCAGGGTTTGCTGGAGGCATTGGGAGGGAAACCGCCGTTGGAAGTGTTGCGCTCCCGCGATTATTTGCTGGTGTACGCTTCTGAAGATGACATAAAAGCTCTCAAACCCGATTTTAATGCCTTGGCCAAGATCGATGCCCTGGGAATTATTGTAACGGCCCCGGGCAAGCAAAGCGATTTTGTTTCCCGTTTTTTTGCTCCGGCAGCGGGAATTAATGAAGATCCGGTAACCGGCTCGGCGCATTGCAACCTGATTCCATATTGGGCCAATAAATTGGGGAAGAATAACCTGCATGCTTACCAGGTTTCGGCCCGTTTAGGAGAACTCTGGTGTGAACTAAAAAACGACCGGGTTTTAATGTCGGGGAGAGCGGTTACTTATTTGAAGGGGGAGATTTATGTTTAGGCAGAAAAAGAGGCTCACAAAGCTGAGTTTACCAAACCTCATTTAGAAAAGCTAAAAT
The DNA here is from genome assembly GCA_035631395.1 of Daejeonella sp. Classification (GTDB taxonomy): domain Bacteria; phylum Bacteroidota; class Bacteroidia; order Sphingobacteriales; family Sphingobacteriaceae; genus Daejeonella. Next base: position 18,103 of record DASQIU010000107.1, read on the forward strand.
TTGTTTCCTTGGTTTAGAGCAGTCCTGCTTTCCGCTCATACTGCACAGGCCTTAGCCACTTGGCCGGTATCCGCTCCAATCAGGTTTATAATCCTCGTTTTAAGCCTTTGGCGACAACGGAAATGCAAAATTCACGGTCAACAGTGCCGCCAAAAAAAGAGGCTGTCTTTTTGAAGTGCACTTGAGACAGCCTCTTTTTTTGGAGCTTTATGCTATTAAAAGTTAGGTTTCAAAACATATTTATCGTAGAACCGGAAGATGTGTTCGGCGGCTTCTTCGGCCGTATCTACCAGGCGGTAGAGGTTCAAATCTTCTTCACTGATGTTTTTTTCGGTGGCCAGCATGGTGTTTTTTACCCAATCCATTAATCCGCCCCAATATTCGGTTCCTACCAATACAATTGGGAAACGGGCAACTTTACCGGTTTGGATCAGGGTTAAGGCCTCAAACATTTCGTCCATGGTGCCAAAACCGCCGGGCAATACAATAAAACCCTGAGAATATTTCATGAACATTACCTTGCGAACAAAGAAATAATCAAATTCCAGGATCTTATCCCGGTCGATGTATTTATTATGGAATTGCTCAAAGGGAAGATCAATATTTAAACCTACTGATTTTCCGCCGGCTTCATAAGCTCCTTTATTGGCCGCTTCCATAATTCCCGGGCCACCGCCAGAAATAACGCCATAACCACGCTCGGTTAATAAACGGGCGCAATCTTCGGCTAGCTTATAGTATTTATTTTCATGGTGGGTACGGGCCGATCCGAAGATGGTAACACAAGGACCAATACGGGCCAGTTTTTCAAATCCGTCAACAAATTCGGCCATTATTTTAAAAATCTGCCAGGAATCCGTTACTTTAATTTCCTGCCAGTCTTTGTTTTCAAAGGCACTTCTTATTTTTTCATCACTCGTCATAATCACAAATAGAATAAAAGGTAAATGTTAAAATTGAGTTTGTGAAGTAGCTGGTTTACTAATTAGCAGCAAGCCGATAAAGGTAATTAAGCCATTCACCACAATTAATTCATTATCAAAAGTATATCCTCCCAAAAGAGTTTTCGAGTTGGCGTTTAGGAAATAACATACGGCCGGAGAGATCAAGCAGATAAAAGGCACCAATTTATCCCGCAAACCGCGTTTTTTCATAAATAAACCAAATCCATATAAGCCCAGTAATGGCCCGTAAGTGTAAGAGGCTACTAAGAATATAGCACTTACCACACTGGCATTATTTACGGCATTAAACAGAATCACAACCAGGAACATCAGGAATGAAAATCCGATATGCACCAGGTGGCGGGTTCTAACCACTGAAGGCGCATTGATGTTTTCTTTTTTATCGAAACTTAAAAAATCTACGCAAAAAGAGGTGGTCAGAGCCGTTAAGGCAGAGTCGGTAGTGGCAAAAGTAGCGGCAGTTAATCCCAGCATAAATACAATGGCCGGTACAACCGATAAGTAATTTAAAGCGATCTCCGGGAATAAAAAGTCGGTACGCACTTTACCGGTATGGGCATCTACCGGAATTTCAATTCCGTTTTTAGCGGCATATACGTATAATAAAGCTCCCACGCTTAAGAAGAATAAATTGATCACCACAAAAACTGCGGTAAAAGTGAACATGTTTTTTTGCGCTTCGCCGATGTTTTTACAGCTCAGGTTTTTCTGCATCAGATCCTGATCTAAACCCGTCATGGCAATGGTTACAAAAATACCGCCCAGTAATTGCTTGCTGATATGGAATTTGCTGGTCACAAAATCTTCGAAGAAGAATATTTTGGAATAACCACTCTCTTTGATGGTTTCAAAGGCCTGAGGGATATTCAAATTCAGGCTGGAGCAGATAAAATAGATAGTTAAAATTACGGACGATACCAGGAAAACGGTTTGAAGCGTATCGGTAATAATGATGGTTTTTAAACCACCTTTATAGGTGTACGACCAAATGAGGCCTAAAGAAATGATAACCGTTACCCAGAAAGGCACTCCATACGAATCAAAAATAAAACGCTGTAATACGATAACTACCAAATACAGCCTGAAAGAAGAGCCAATGGTGCGGCTCAACAGGAAAATGCTGGCTGCCGTTTTATAGCTCCAGGTACCTAAACGTTGTTCGATATAGGTGTAAATGGAAGTTAATTGCATCCGGTAATACAGAGGCAGCAAAATGGTGGCTATAATGATAAAGCCTATGGCATTACCCAAAACAAACTGGAAATATTTAAATTGATTACCAGCCAGGTTACCAACTTCGCCCGGAACGGAAATAAAGGTTACGCCAGATAAAGCTGTACCAATCATTCCAAAAGCTACCAGGTACCATTTAGAATTACGATTGGCAATAAAAAAGGTAGAGTTGTCTGAAGAATTTCTGGAAGTAAAGTACGAAACTGCAATTAATAAGAGGAAATATCCAATAAGAAAAGATAATAGTACTGCTGGAGCCATATTGTATTTTTAATTGAGGTGCTAAATGTAGTAATTATAGTTTTGAAATAGGAAACCGCTTGTGCATTTACGAACAAATCTGTGTAAGGTGTGTATAATTGCTGCGATTAAAACTAAATTTGTCGTATGAATTTTTCGTCAAAACTTCTGGAAAACGCGGTTAATGAATTTTCAAAACTACCTGGAGTAGGTCAAAAAACGGCCTTACGTCTGGTTTTACATTTGCTTAATCAGCCCGCCGAAGAGGTAGAGAAGTTTAGCGGAGCATTAATGCGCTTAAAAAACGAGATCCGTTATTGCCAGGTTTGCCACAATATAGCCGATCAGCCAATCTGTGAAATTTGTGCAGGCATGAAACGGGATAAGACCCTGATTTGCGTGGTAGAAGATACCCGCGATGTGATGGCCATAGAAAATACCAGCCAATATAACGGGGTATATCATGTTTTAGGTGGATTGATATCGCCTATGGATGGCGTTGGACCCTCTGATCTGAATATTGAAGGTCTGGTAGATCGGGTAAAAAATGGCGAAGTGGCCGAAATTATCCTGGCTTTAAGCGCTACCATGGAAGGCGATACCACCATTTTTTATCTCTATAAAAAGCTAAAAGAAACCGGGGTTAAAATCAGCACCATTGCCCGTGGTATTGCCTTTGGCGGCGAGCTGGAGTATGTGGATGAGATTACCCTGGGTCGTTCCATTGCCACCCGCGTTCCGTACGAAAATTCCTTGGCCAGATAGTATAGCCGTATTAGTAAAGCTAGTGCCGCTTGTTAAGTGTTACTTTTTTCGTTTTATCTTTGATTTTTTCCGAGGCTTTGCCTGTACTTGCCGCAATAAAAAAAGGCCGAAAAAAGCAGAACGGAGAGTTTATCTGGCATCTTCTGCAAAAGTGCTTAAGCTGGCGTAAATAAGTTTAAAACCCTTCCGATATTGCTTTTCGGCCTCACAAGGTTTAGCGTTAAGAAAGTTATAAAAACAGCTTATAAAAACATTCAATTTCATCACACCAGAAAGCAATTCGGAGAAGTGTTGCAGAAAGTTTGGTAAGCAGAAACTTTCCCACAGCTCGAATTGCAGATAGCTGTTTTTAGAACTTTTAGTTAAAGCTAATGCCATTTGTCATGTGTTACTTTTCCCTTCAGCTGGAAAAGTAACCAAAAGAGCCGCGGCTGCTTTTCATTGCTACCAAGTTTCTACGAAGGCCCTGCCTGTACATCCCGCAATAAAAAGAAGGCCGAAAAAAAGCAGAACGGAGAGTTTATCTGGTATTTTCTGCCAGATGCTTAAGCAAATGCAGACTTGCGCAAATTAAAAACTAAACCGTTCCGGCATTACTTTGAGAATTAATTTATCAGTCGAGATTCTTATTACTTGATTTTATTCTTAAATCCTTTTCTTTGCTCCATTAAAAAAGATCAGCTTCTATATATTATGTCTCAGATATCTCATTCCTCTTATTTTAAAAATAAAACGGTTATCATTACCGGTGCTTCTTCAGGCATTGGAAAAGCCTGTGCCGAAGAATTTGCCAAAAACGGAGCCAACCTGGTTCTGGGTGCCCGGCAATATGTATCGCTTTGCGAAATTACTCAGGATCTGGAACGCCGTTACGGAATTAAGGCCGTAGCTGTGCAATGCGATGTGTCTAAAGAAGCCGATTGTGAGCATTTGATCAACCATGCTTTATTAAGCTTTAACCGTATTGATGTGCTGGTGAACAATGCCGGTATCTCCATGCGTGCCTTGTTCAAAGATCTGGATCTGGTGGTTCTGCGTGATTTAATGGATGTGAATTTCTGGGGAGCGGTTTATTGTACCAAATATGCCATGCCCGAGCTATTGAAAAATCAGGGTTCGGTAGTGGGTGTATCTTCCATTGCCGGGTACCGCGGTCTGCCAGGTCGTACTGGTTATTCGGCCTCCAAGTTTGCGCTGAATGGCTTTTTAGAAGCTCTGCGAGTGGAAAATTTAAAAACCGGCCTGCATGTGATGATTGCTTCGCCGGGGTTTACGGCTTCCAATATCCGTAAAGTAGCTTTGGTAAAAGATGGCAGCGCCCAGGGCGAAACCAGCATGAATGAAGATAAGATGATGTCGGCCGAAAAAGTGGCCGAATTGCTGGTGAAAGGCGTGATCAAACGCAAGCGCAGCCTGATCATGACCGGCCAGGGCAAATTAACGGTGTGGTTAAACAAATTTCTTCCGGCTTGGTTAGATGCATTAGTTTATAATCATTTTACTAAAGAAAAGGATCCGCTGATTAAATAAAGCGGATCTAATTTAAATCATTTGAAAAAAGTTTTACCCATTCATGCTGGTATATCTTGCAGGCATTCTCTCTTCGTTTTCTGCCGCTGGTTTATGCCATCGGGATATTGCTTATTTGAATCCTGCCTCCGGAACCCGCAATTTGCTGGATGTATATTATCCCCCAGATATTGAAAATCCTAAAGATGTACTGGTGTTTATTCATGGCGGATCATGGAATAGCGGTAAAAAAGATGCGTATTGGTGGTTAGGCCGCAATTTTGCTTCTAAAAATGTAGTTGCAATAACTATTAATTACCGGCTGGCGCCCGACTATCAGTTTCAACAAATGGCCGCCGATTGTGCTTCGGCTTTAAAATGGGTAAAGCATCATATTGCGGAATACGGCGGTAATGCCGACCGTATTTTTGTGATGGGGCATTCTGCCGGCGGACATTTGGCCGCTTTAATTAATGCTGATCCGCGTTTTTTTGAACAGCAGGAATTGTTAAATCCCATTCGCGGGGTTATTTTAAATGATGGTTTTGGGCTGGATATGCACGAATATCTCTTGCAGGCTCCCATGAATAAGCAAACCCAAAGCTTTTTGAAAACCTTCAGCGCCAATCCGGAATACTGGAAAAAAGGATCTCCCTTTACTTATTTTGACCGCATCCGGCATCCTTTTCTAATCCTGGTGGGAGAGAAGACCTATCCTGCCATCAAAATCCAGTCTAAACGCTTTTTTGAAATGCTATCAGCTCAAAATAGGCCTGTTCAATATCAGGTCATCAGCCGAAAGAAGCATGTAGGCATGATCTCTCAGATGATTTTTGCCAATAATGAACTGTATAAAACGATTCTGGATTTTATGCAGGCTAATTAATGTCTGAACCTGTGATTGAGCTTGATTTAATTGATGAATTATGATTTTTTAAATGCAGCTAATCAATTCAATAATAAAAATCAATGCAAATCAAAGGTCCGTTTTAATTGATTGATTATGATTAAGCAAGAGTATAAATATTCAGATATTACAGCCAAAATTTTGGGTAGCTGCTTTGAAGTACATAAAGTTTTGGGAAATGGCTTTCAGGAAGTTATTTATCAAAGAGCTTTAGAAAGGGAAATGCCTATTCGGGGTTTGTTTTTTGTACGTGAATTTAAGATGCCTATTTTTTATAAAGAGGTGCAAATTGGAACAAGACGGGTAGATTTTTTAGTTGAAAATGTTGTTTCCCTTGAATTGAAAGCGCTTGCCAAATTGGAAGATGTACATTTAGCACAAGCTATTAATTATTTGGAAGCCTATAATTTAGAAATTGGAATGCTTATAAATTTTGGCGCCAAAAGTTTAGAATACCGAAGATTAATAAACTCAAAGTTTAAAATCAATTAAATGTCAGAACCTTCGATTGAACCTGATTTGATTGATGAATATGATTTTGCGTATAACTAATCAATTTAATCATATAAATCAATGGCAATCAAAGGTCCAGACGTTCATAGTCGCTAATTCCCGCTATATCCAAGGTTAAAATACCTTCCAGATCGGTGGTGATTACCCGCTTAAATTTGGCATCCCATATTAATTCTTTATGCTGATAAGAAGTGCGGGAATGTACTGTTTGCGAAAAAGTGTCGTCAAAAGCTTTTAGCAAAACCAGGAATTCGGCGCCGCCTTCTTCCATATCTTTGCTGTTTAGGCCAAAGAGCGGACTTTTTTCATCAATGGGATGCACAATGGTCCAGCTTAGAGTTAGCAGGCTTATTTTATTTCGTTCCAAGTCCAGGGGCCAAAAGCGGCGGATGATCTTTCCGTTTTCATTCATGTTCATGGAAAGTATTACTTCTGCCTGTATTTCAATCAACTGATTACGGCGGAAATTGGCCAGCCTGAACATCAGTCCTTTGCCATTCTGGTAAGGAGCAATGACCATATTTTCACTATAAGTTATTTTGGCTGATGGTCTGGAAAAACGTCCGTACAGCAAACCGGTAGCCAGGGCAAAGGCTAGCAGGCCCAACATGGATTCAAAAGCGGCCAAAAAACCAGCCGACAATCCTTCTGGGCTGATATGGCCGTAACCTACGGTAGAAATGGTTTGGGCTGAAAAAAAGAAAGCATCAAAAAACTGGTATAGCGGAGTGCGCCCATCAGCGCCTTTTAAATGCTCAATGCCAATAAACACATATAAATAAGCAAAAAAGACGTTAACCAGCAGGTAAACTACCAAAATGACCAGTAAAAACCGGGTCCAGCTCATGGTAATTAAAGTGTTGTAGGTATCGGTAGTTCTGAAAAAAGGCAGGCCGGTTCGTTTGATGTTAGATCGACCATCTTTATACAGCATCCGCTGATTGTTAACCGTGGGGATGATCCCAAAGCCCAGGTCATTATCCGGAAGTCCTTTCTTTTTGGTCATGATACTTTTTTGAAATATTATCCAAGAGGCTTATTCAGGCAGCGGCCTGCGTTTAATTAATCCACCCTGGGTTTCGGTAATTATATTCATCACCATAAAAGCTTTATGATCAATTCGCTCTACCAGTTCTTTCAATTTAGTGACTTCCAGTCGGGTTATTACCGTAAAAATGATGTCGATATCCTTGTTTCTATATTCGTTTTTCCCAAATCCACGTTCTCCTTTGTAAATAGTTACTCCCCGCCCCATGTTTTGAATGATGGCTTCGCGGATGGCATTGCTCTTATTAGAGATAATGGTTACGCCGGTGTATTCTTCAATTCCCTGGATAACAAAATCGACCGTTTTGGATGCCGAGAGATAAGTAAGAATAGAATACAAGGCCGTTTCTATGTTTAATACGAAAGCGGCTAACAGAAAAATGAACACATTAATCAGCAAAATGATATCGCCAATGCTTAAAACACTCTTGCGGTTAATATAAACGGCCAATATTTCTGTACCGTCTATTACACAGCCTCCGCGTACGGCCAGGCCCACGCCCAAACCCAGAAAAAAACCTCCAAAAATGGATATCAATAATTTGTCGTTGGTGATGACCGGAAAGTCAACCAGGAAAATAACGATAGATAATAACAATATGGCCAATGCGCTGGCTACAGAAAACTCTTTATTGATTTGCTTAATGCCCAAAAAAATAAAGGGAATATTGAAGAGAATAAGCCATACCGATACCGGAATGCCGGTTAGCTGGTAGGTTAGGAGCGAGATTCCGGTAATGCCGCCATCAATAAAATGATTAGGAACCAAAAAGCCTTTCAGGCCAAAAGCGGCCAGCAACACGCCCAACAGAATAAAGGAGGTTTTAACCAGCTTATTCTGAAAACGCAACAGACTTATGGATTTGCGGGTAATCTTCATTTATCTAAATTTACTTAAAAGGTTTGCAGCTCAACAAAAGATTTTCCATATTTGCTTCCGGACTGAAAAATGAAGATCAATAACTTACATAAAAGCTGGTGGTGGCAAGCAAATAATTGTTTGGCAATCAGGAATTGTATGTAATTTTTTATATAAAAAAACGAATACAGGGTTGCCGCAAGCAACCCTTTTTTATTTTGTGATAAATCGTTAAAGATTAAGCTGTTACACTAAATGAAACAAATATTAAATCACCTGTTTGAGCAAAAGACCTTTGATAAAACCACGGCTAAAGAGATTCTGATCAACATGGCCCAGGGGAAATACAATCCCTCGCAAATGGCGGCGTTTATGGCTGTTTACTGCATGCGTAACATCACGGTAGAAGAATTAGAAGGCTTCCGCGATGCCATGCTGGAGTTATGCTTGCCCACCAATTTGGATGATTATGAGCTGATCGATCTGTGCGGTACCGGCGGCGATGGAAAAGATACTTTTAACATTTCTACCCTGGCTTCTTTTGTGGTGGCTGGCGCCGGTTACCAGGTGGCCAAACATGGAAATTATGGCGTTTCTTCGGGTTGTGGGTCTTCTAATGTGATGGAGTATCTGGGCTATCAGTTTACCAATGATCTGGATGTATTGAAAACCAACCTGGACAAGGCCGGAATTTGTTTCCTGCATGCACCTCTGTTTAACCCGGCGATGAAAACCGTGGCGCCCATCCGTAAAGAATTAGGGGTGAAAACGTTTTTTAACATGCTGGGGCCTATGGCCAATCCCTCGAAACCTAAATACCAGTTGGTGGGCGTTTTTAGCCTGGAGCTGGCTCGTTTATACGCTTATCTCTATCAGAAAGACACCAAAAGATTTACCATTTTGCATGCCTTTGAGGGCTATGACGAGATTTCGTTGACCTGCGATTTTAAAACGTATAGCAATAGCGGAGAACGTACTTATTCTTTGGCCGATATCGGTTTTGAAAAGATCAATGCTTCAGCCATTTCTGGCGGAAGCACCGTGCAGGAATCAGCGAAAATATTTACTTCGGTATTGAATGGCGAGGGTACCGATGAGCAAAATAATGTAGTACTTTGCAATGCTGCCATTGCCATTAATACCATTAAGCCGCAATTAAGCTTTTCCGACTGCTATTATCAGGCCGAAGAATCCTTGTTCAGTAAACATGCTTTAAAAAGCTTTAAAACTTTGTTGGCATGAAAGCGGAAATGTCCATGAAGTTGAAAGTATGTGGCATGCGGGAGCCCCAAAACATCCGGGAGCTGGCCCAATTGCATCCGGATTATATGGGCCTGATCTTTTATCCGCAATCCAAACGTGTTGTAGCAGATCTGGATACTGAAATGCTCCAAAACCTGCCCGCATCCCTGAAAATAACCGGAGTTTTTGCGGATGAAACTGTAGAGGGGATTATCGAAAAATGTCAGAAATATCCTTTAAAAGCCATTCAGTTGCATGGCGCTGAAAGTCCTGAATTTTGCCGCTTATTGCGTGCGGCTCTTGAACAAATAAAACCTGCTGAACCGCTAGAATTGATCAAAGCTTTTGGCCTGGATGAGGACTTTGATTTCCAAACTTTAGAGCCTTATCTGCATTTGGTGGATTTCTTCTTGTTTGATACCAAAACCGCGGCGCATGGTGGTTCGGGGATAACATTTAATTGGAGCGTTCTGGACAACTATCCTTATACCAAGCCTTATTTTTTAAGCGGCGGCCTGAGTGCAGAAAATCTGCCGGAGGTGAATTTAATTAAAGATCCCCGGCTTTATGCCCTTGATCTGAATAGCCGGTTTGAAATAGCGCCCGGAAAAAAGGATATCGAGAAAATAAAACAAGCATTGAACAACCTAGAATCCCGTTAGGAGGGGAGTATAATATGAACTATCAAGTAAATGAAAAAGGTTATTATGGCGATTTTGGTGGAGCCTATATCCCCGAAATGCTGTATCCCAATATTGAGGAGTTGCGCCAGCAATACCTAAAAATTATGCAGGAGCCCGAATTTTCTAAGGAGTTTGAACAGCTTTTAAAAGATTATGTGGGTCGTCCTTCGCCTTTGTTTCTGGCCGAAAGATTATCGGAGAAGTATGGCACCACCATTTATTTAAAACGCGAGGATTTGAACCATACCGGGGCGCATAAGATCAATAATACCATCGGGCAGATCTTACTGGCGGAGCGCTTAGGAAAAAAACGGATCATTGCCGAAACCGGCGCCGGGCAGCATGGTGTGGCCACCGCTACGGTTTGTGCTTTAAAAGGTTTGGAATGTATCGTGTACATGGGCGAGGTGGACATCCAGCGCCAGGCGCCTAATGTGGCCCGCATGAAAATGATGGGCGCAACGGTTATTCCGGCTACTTCGGGCAGTAAAACCCTGAAAGATGCCACCAACGAAGCTTTGCGGGATTGGATCAATAATCCTATCGATACGCATTATATTATTGGTTCGGTAGTGGGCCCGCATCCTTATCCGGATATGGTGGCTCGTTTCCAGTCGGTTATTTCTGCCGAAACCCGGAAACAGCTGAAAGAAAAAACCGGTTCCGAAACCCCCGATTATGTTTTGGCTTGTGTGGGCGGCGGAAGCAATGCCATGGGCATGTTCTACCATTTTTTGGATGATGAAGCCGTCAAACTGATCGCCATTGAAGCGGGCGGTAAAGGCGTGGAAAGCGGCCATTCGGCGGCCACTACCTTGCTGGGTAAAGAAGGAGTGCTGCATGGCAGCCGCTCTATGTTGATGCAAACCGGCGATGGGCAAGTAATAGAACCTTATTCCATTTCGGCCGGACTGGATTATCCGGGAATCGGGCCGCAACATGCCCATTTATTTAAAACCCGACGGGCGCAGTATGTGAATGCCACCGACGATGAAGCCATGCAGGCTGGTATATTATGTGCCCGCCTGGAAGGCATTATTCCCGCCATTGAATCGTCGCATGCTTTGGCGCATCTGGAAAAAATGCAGTTTACCGGCACGGAAACGGTGGTAGTTTGCCTTTCCGGAAGAGGAGATAAAGATTTGGATACCTATATGAAGTATTTCGGGCTATAAGCACGATTAAGAATTAGAAAATGAAAATTTCAAACCGACTGAACGAGCTTTTTGAGCGCAAAAAAGAACCGATACTTTCTATTTATTTTACGGCCGGATACCCCTAGCTGGACAGTACTTTAGACATTGCAGAAGCCCTGGAAAAAGCAGGCGCCGACTTTCTGGAGATTGGTTTCCCGTATTCAGATCCCCTGGCCGATGGACCCGTTATTCAGAACAGCTCTCAGGTTGCCCTGCAAAATGGCATGAGCCTGAAAGTTTTATTTGAGCAATTAAAGGATCTGCGGAAACGGGTTTCCATTCCGGTTTTACTGATGGGCTATGTGAACCCGGTATTGCAGTATGGCGTAGAAAATTTTTGCCGCAGTTGCGCCGAAGTGGGCGTGGATGGAACCATCGTTCCGGATCTGCCGATGGTTGAATATGAAGAGCTGTACCAAAATTGCTTTCTGGAAAATAAGCTGAGCAATATCTTTTTGGTTACTCCACAAACCTCCCCGAAGCGGATCCGTAAAATTGATGCGCTGAGCAATGGGTTTATATATTTGCTTTCCTCTTCATCCACTACGGGTAAGAACCTGGAAGTTTCTGAAAAAACCGAACAGTATTTTTCCAGAATCCGGCAAATGAACCTGGAAAATCCGGCCATGGTTGGCTTTGGTATTTCAGACCAACAGAGCTTTGGAAAAGCCGCCCAATATACCCGTGGAGCCATTGTTGGAAGCGCCTTTATGAAGTTTCTGGATACTCCGGATGCTTTGAATAGGCTGCCTGAATTTATGGAAATTTTGAGGGGGTGTTGATTTGGGGTAAGCGGGATTAACGTTTTTCGTCATCATATCCTGCCTTTAGGGTAGGGCAGGATATGATGTTTAAGTTAAAACACACGCGGCACGCGTGCGCTAGCAGGGATTTTATTAGTTTCGTGCGATTTCACTTAGTGTTTTTTTGAGTAATTCTATTCTGTCCTGCACGTCAATTTCGTCTTCAGTTTGAGGAATAATATAGTATCCTTCATTATCAATTATTCCGGTTTGCTCCAATTCATCTAACAAAGTATTTGTCGTCCTATCACTCATTCCATTTTCAAACAAAAAACCATTTGGAACAGAACTAATCAAAATCTTCTTACGGTTATATGTAAAAAAAAGTTTTCCACCATAATTGTCAAGGCTAACATTTTTAATTCTTTTCGAGTTAATAATTTCTCTTAAAAAAGGATCCCAATGCCATCCATTAAATTGCCTTTCTTTCATTTCCCAAACGCAATAATCATTACCTTCCCAAAAGAAATAATACCCCTGATTGCAATTTTCTCTAAATGAGGAATATTTCATAAAATAATATTTCCAGTCTTTTGGATTACTAGAATAAGTAGAAAGTACTTCCTCAATTTTTTGCTGAATTGAAACTGATGGGTTGGCAATAAAGAAATCTAAACATTGTAAAATAACTATTCGAGTTTTTTCGTGAAAATGTGATTTATTATAACCTGGTGTTGTTAGAAAGTTTCTTATAACACGACCTTTGTCCGACATTAAATTAGTTAATGTTCCATCGTCTTGAGAATAATCTCCGAAGCACAATAGAAGATTACTTTTTGTGTTGAAGTCAGAAACAATATCATTTTCATCAAATAATTCTAAAAATTTCTCTGCTCGATTTTTAAAATTGTCAACCAAAGGAAATAAAGAAATGCTTCCTCTAAGAATATCTCTGTCTTCAAGTTTTTGAAGCATTTCTTTATTTTCAGGAACTTGATTGATATACTCTTCTTTGGATTTTTCTTCTTCAATTTGGTCTGTTTTAAAGGTCTTGAAAATTTTTAAATCTCCATTTTTTATAAAGTGTTCAGCTTCGTCAAAACTTTTTCCTAAAACAGATTCACGTAGTTCGTTTTCAGAATTTACTACTAAATTTCGTAATGTTCGGATTTGGTCTTTAAATGTGTCGCTTGGTGTTTTCAGATGTGTAAAACAGGCTAAC
>DASQIU010000108.1:0-4571 GCA_035631395.1 Daejeonella sp.
AAAAAGGCGGCTCCGGAGGCCCAGAATATTTCGGTAACCTGGTCGTATTGGCCATGATCTTCTTCCAGGGTGTTGAAAATGCGTCCGCGGCAAAAAGCATAACCATATTGGTCTATAAAACCACCAGCCGCACCGGCGTACTCAAATTTGTGTTTCTCAAAATAAGAAAGCAGTTTGGGTTGTGCGGCAGCAATTTTCGGATCGCTTTCCATCAACTCAACCACAGGAGTAATCCAATTAGGAGTAACTTCCACATCCGAGTTGAGCAGCACAAAATAATCGGCATCTACCCGGGCCAAAACCTGATTATAACCGCCGGCGAAACCGTAATTATGATCGTTTTGCAGAATGCTTACTTGGGGGAAATTAGCTTCCAAAAACTCCACAGAACCATCGGTAGATGCATTATCGCCCACTATAATTTCCAGATTGGGGTAGCAACTGGCCAGAACAGAGGGTAGAAACTTTTCCAGGTAATTTTTACCGTTCCAGTTTAAAATTACTACGGCAACTTTGGGCATGCTACTCATCATCTGATATCTTGGGGGCTAAATTTCCACCTTTTGTGCGACCAAAGCCATAATTCGGGCTTCTGGCGAATAATTTGTTCTAAAAAACGGGTATGGGTATCGGTGATCTCATACTCGGCGGTATTTTTAGGGTCTTCGATTAGTGTGGTAAAGTTATACTCATAATACCCACGTTTTAAGCGGTTAATATGGAGAAATACGATGGGATTATTGGTGGTTTTGGCAATTTTTTCTATTCCCAGGAAAACGGCCGTGGGTTGATTGAGGAAGCTGGTAAAATATTGCGACTCTTCGCGGGCCGGAGTCTGGTCGCCGGCAAAAGCAAATACGTATTTTTTGCCCTTAAGCTGCACGATTTTGCGCATGGTTTGTTTCATGGCTACCATAGAGGCGCCAAACCTGGAGCGCATGCCGTTCAAAAAATTATCGAAATTTTTATTGGTTAAAGGTTTGTAGATGACGAAGATTTTCTCAATAAAATTTAGCGGAAGCGCCAAATTTCCCCATTCCCAGTTGGCGTAATGCCCGGTAGCCAATAAAACGCTGCGACCCTGTTCAAAATGACGGTTCACCTCTTCGGGATTATTCATGCGGCAGCGTCGGCGGATGCTTTCTTCAGAAAGGGAATCCATTTTTAAAGATTCCAGGATCATATCGGCCAGAAAACGGTAGTATTTTTTTTCGATCTGCCGGCGTTCTGCTTCGTTTTTTTCAGGGAAAGCTCTCAACAGATTATCCTGGGTAACCTTGCGGCGATATTTGATCACATAAAATAAGGCCACAAACAAGGCATCGGCCAGCAAATATAACAACCAGAAGGGGAGCAGGGATATTAAATAAAGAAAAAAGGAGCTAAGCCTGAAAAGAGCTTTTTTCATGAAAAGGATTGGTTAAATGCAAACAGGCAGATCCCGCGGCCGCCGTATCGGGAATGCTGATCTGTGTGCTTCTTTTGGAGCATCTGGGTTTAATCGTTAATTTCGGCCACAAACCACAAACTTAACGCAAACGATGGAAAAAGGCGCAATTTTCCCTTTATTTTATCTTCCTCCTATAGAATATTTCGGCCAATTGATTCAGCATCAGGGCCCGATCTTGTTTGAAAAGCAGGAACATTTCCCCAAGCAAACCTATCGCAACCGGGCACAGATCCACTCGGCCAATGGTAAGTTAAACCTGATTGTGCCGGTAATTAAAGGTTCCGGAGTACATACAATCATGAAAGATGTTAAAATTAGCTATGATTTTAACTGGCAGCGCCTGCATTGGCTGAGCTTGCAAACGGCTTACCGGAAATCGGCTTATTTTGAGTTTTATGAAGATGATTTGCGGCCCTTTTATGAAAAACGCTGGACTCATCTGTTTGATTACAATCAGGAATTATTGCAGTTATTGCTGCGTTTATTGAAATTAAACATCAATTATAGCTTTACAGATAATTACGAACCGGCTTATCCGGAACTTGACGATTTCCGGGAAAGTATTCATCCTAAAGAAACATCTACTTATCCGGCTAAACCTTATTTTCAGGTTTTTGAAGAGCGGAACGGTTTTTTACCCAATTTGAGCATTGTGGATCTGCTGTTTAGCCAGGGGCCGCAAAGTCAGAAGTATCTTTTATAAAGATTTATTATCATGAGCAAAATAAGGCGCATTAAAGTTAAACCGGCTAAACGCTATGATTCCTTAACGGGAGCTGCTCCCGGATATATACAGATAACAGAAGGCGCCTTAAAGCCACAAATAAACATTCATTCTTATAATTCATCTCAGTACCTAAGTCGCGAAATAGGAGGGCCGGCCGACCTGGAGGAACATCTGAATCAATATTCGGATTTATTTCACTGGATTGATATCCGCGGCCTTGGCGACCTAAGTTTATTACAATACATCGAGCAAAAGTTCCGTATTCATAAACTGGTGATGGAAGATATCGCTAACACCCGGCAGCGTCCCAAATTAGATGAATATGGGGAGTATCTATTTGCTACCAGCCGGATGTTATATATAAATAATAATCTGGAGATTGAAAATGACCAGATTTCCTTCCTGCTGACGTCTAAAGTACTCATCAGTTTCCAGGAAAATTATACCCGGCAAATTGATCCTATTTTACAAAGGCTGGAACGTGGAAAAGGTAATATTTATAGTGGCGGACCATCGTATATGATGTACGCTTTGATGGATATTATTATTGATAATTATTTTGAGCTGATCTATAAGCTGGGTGAAGAACTGGAAACCATTGAAGAACTTTTATACCGCCGTCCTGAAAAATCATTGATGTATGCCACTCAAACAATTAAAAGGGCAATGATCTTAATCAGGCGGGCGGCATGGCCGGAAAGAGATAAAATCAATGAACTGCTTCGCTCTGAAACAGTACTTATTGCGGCAGATACCAAGCCTTTTTTACGCGATGCTTACGACCATTGTATGCAGGTAATAGACCTGGTAGAAAATTATAAGGATATTACCAGCAGCTTAATTGACATGAATTTATCATTCATCAGCAACCGGATGAATGAAATCATGAAAGTATTAACCATTATTTCCTCCATTTTTATTCCTCTTACATTTATTGCCGGTATTTACGGAATGAATTTTTCTTACCAGGATCCAGAAACCGGTAAAATTTTGCACAGAAACATGCCCGAGTTATATGCTGAAAATGGTTATGTATATGTCATGCTAATTATGCTCCTAATTGCTGTTTTACAAATCATTTATTTTTGGCGAAAAGGCTGGTTAAGTAACCGTTAGGCCGTTTTAATTCTTTGGCAATAAAGATTTTTTTTAAGCTTTCATCTTATCTCCATATTTATTGTTCTATTTTTGCCCGTCTAATACCCTATCTGTATGACTGAAATTAGACACAACTGGAGTAAAGAAGAAATAGCTGAAATATACCATAATCCATTTCTGGATTTGATTTACCAGGCGGCGACTGTACACCGGCAAAATAAAGACTATGCTGAAGTGCAAATAAGCAGTTTGTTGTCTATTAAAACTGGTGGTTGCGCTGAAGATTGCGCTTATTGCCCACAGGCTGCCCGTTATCAAACTGATCTGGAAGTTCAGGCTTTGATGTCGGTAGATCAGGTAACAACGGCCGCTCAAAAAGCCAAAGATGCCGGCGCTTCCCGTTTATGCATGGGGGCGGCCTGGCGTGAAGTACGCGATAACCGCGATTTTGATCGGGTTATTGAAATGGTAAAGTCGGTGAACAAACTGGATATGGAAGTTTGCTGTACTTTGGGCATGCTTACCGAATCGCAGGCTCAGCGTTTGGCCGATGCCGGATTATATGCTTACAATCATAATCTGGATACATCCGAAGATGATTACAAACGCATTATTACCACCAGAACGTACGATGACCGCTTAAAAACAATAGAAAACGCCCGTAAAGCCAAATTAACGGTTTGTAGTGGCGGAATCATTGGTTTAGGTGAAACTGTGGAAGACCGGATTTCTATGCTGAAAACCTTATCCAATATGCCTAAACATCCTGAATCGGTTCCAATTAATGCGCTGGTACCGGTAAAAGGAACACCATTAGCCGATCAGCCTCGGGTTCCGATCTGGGATATGGTTCGGATGATTGCCACCGCCCGCATCATCATGCCAAATACGGTGGTTCGTTTATCAGCTGGTCGTACAGAAATGAGTTTAACCGACCAGGCCCTGTGCTTTATGGCGGGCGCCAACTCTATTTTTGCCGGTGATAAATTATTGACTACCCCAAATCCTTCTTTTAATGAAGATATGGCCATGTTTGAACTTTTAGGTTTAAAACCTCGTGAAGCTTTCAAAAATGGTAAACCCGCCAATGTAAAGGCACTAACTGAAGCATAAAATTTAAACCGGGCTGATTCCAGATAGATCATGAAAAAACTAAAGATCATTTATGTTTACGATGCTTTATGTGGATGGTGCTATGGGTTCAGTCCGGTTATAGAATCCATTTACGAAAAATATCATGATCAACTGGATTTTGAGGTCTTAAGTGGTGGAATGATGCTGGGTGATAGGGAAGGA
>DASQIU010000109.1:0-11043 GCA_035631395.1 Daejeonella sp.
CGGTAATCATGATTATCACGATGAACGTTTCTCTGCCGACCATGCCCAGCAATCCGGGGAAATGGCTTATTACCAAAGTTTTTCAATGCCTACCAAAGGCGAAGCCGGTGGGGTGCCATCTAATACCCAGGCTTTTTATTCATATGATATTGGTAATGTTCATTTTTTGTCAATCGATTCGCATGGCGAAGAAGATAATGCTTCGCGGCTCTTTGATACCCTGGGCCGGCAGGTGCGCTGGATAAAAGAAGATTTGGCGGCTAATAAAAAAGATTGGGTTGTTGCCTACTGGCATCATCCACCCTATAGCATGGGTTCGCATAATTCAGATACAGAAACTCAATTAATAAAAATCAGAGAGAATTTTGTAGGCATTTTAGAGCGATATGGCGTGGATTTGGTTTTGTGCGGACACAGCCATTCTTACGAGCGCTCAAAACTGATGAAAGGGCACTTTGGTATTGAACAATCCTTTGACACCAAATATTTCTTAAGCACATCTTCCGGAAAATACGATGGTACCAGCAATTCATGCCCGTATATTAAGGATGAGTCTAATAAAGGTACGGTGTATGTAGTTAGTGGTTCGGCCGGAGCGCTTGA
Organism: Daejeonella sp.; assembly: GCA_035631395.1. Taxonomy (GTDB): domain Bacteria; phylum Bacteroidota; class Bacteroidia; order Sphingobacteriales; family Sphingobacteriaceae; genus Daejeonella. Next base: position 604 of record DASQIU010000109.1, read on the forward strand.
CCATGCCCAAACTTCATTTCCCCATGATGCCTTGCCTTATGCCGACATTAGTGTTGGTGGCGCCAGCATGATTGAGGTTGAAGGCAACCGATTGGATCTGAAATGGATAGCTTCAAATGGTGAAATCCGGGATCGTTTTACGATGATGAAAAATGTCAATAAGAAAACGGTTATTAACATCAAAAAAGGGCAGAAGGCAGTACTGAAAGCTTCTTATGTTGGAGAATATTCCTGGAAAGGCAGTAAGTTGAAAACCAGAAGCATCGAAGTGCGGCCAAATGTGACAACTACTTATACCGTACAGGATCGATACAGTTGCATTCAGGATGTTTTTGAAGTAAACGTAAAGTAAATTATCCCAATGAAACAGATCACGTTATTGTTCCATCTGGTCTTTTTGCTGTCTTCCTTAGGCGGTATGGCACAAAACTCCAGTCCGGTTTTAGCTAAAGGTGCTGAGAAATATACTAATAAACCCAAACTCACTCGAGGCCCTTATCTTCAAGCTGCTTCAGATACCAGTATAATAATACGCTGGAGAACGGATGCTTCTACACGAAGCCGGGTATGGTATGGAACTGAGGCTGGAAAATTAGATAAAACGGTTGATGATCTTTCTCTGGTTACAGAACATCAGATAAAACTTACCGGACTTAAGCCTCGTGCCAAATATTATTATGCCATTGGCTCCTTAAAAGATACTTTACAGGGTGGTGCAGATAATTACTTTCAGACCTTGCCGGTTCCGGGAAGTGAGGGTTTATCCAGGATAGGCGTGTTTGGTGATTGCGGCTCTTTAACCATTAATCAGGCTAAGGTGAGAGATCAATTCGTTAAATACCTGGGTAAAAACGATCTGGACGCCTGGATCTTATTGGGAGATAATGCTTATAATGATGGTACCGATGTTGAATTTCAGGCTAAATTTTTTGATATCTATAAAGATAAACTCTTGAAAAACTATCCGGTATTTCCATCGCCCGGGAATCATGACTATCATGATATTGATTTTGGAGCTGACTATGCACAGAATAATCATAACACAGCCTATTATCAAAACTTTTCCATGCCGGTAAATGGTGAGTCGGGAGGGGTTCCTTCTCATAATCCGGCTTTCTATTCATTCGATATTGGCAATATTCATTTCCTTTCATTGGATTCTTATGGAAAAGAAGAAAATAAGTATTTCCTCTATGATACTCTGGGGCCGCAAGTACAATGGGTTAAAAAAGATCTGGAGCTCAATAAAAATAAAGGTTGGACTATTGCTTATTGGCATTATCCACCCTACAGCAAGGGCACTCACGATTCTGATACGGATGGTATCATGACCCGTATTCGCGAAAATTTCATTAAGATTTTAGAGCGATACGGAGTCGATCTGATAATATGTGGCCATAGTCACGTATATGAACGTTCCAAACTAATGGAGGGACATTATGGCCGATCAGAAACATTTGATGCCGCAAAACATAATGTGAGTAACTCAACAGGCTTATACAATGGCAGCGAAAATTCTGCTCCATACATTAAGAATTCTGATCGGGGAACGGTTTATGTGGTGAGCGGTTCTTCCAGTTATGTCGGTAAACCTGAATCTGATTTTCCCCACCGGGCCATGCATTATTCCAATGCCACAGATGCGGGAGCAGCCATGCTCGAAGTACAGGGGAACCGTCTGGACTTTAAGTGGATTTGTGCGGATGGTGTTATCCGGGATCAATTTACCATGATGAAAAATGTCAATAAAAAAGCCGTTGTTAAACTGAAAAAAGGACAAAGAGTAACCTTAAAGGCTTCTTTTATCACCGATAAATACTTTTGGAATAACAGTAAGGAAGGGAGAAGTGTAGAATTTGCACCACCAGTAGGGAAATCAATTTATACCGTAAGGGATAAATTCAATGTTTTACGTGATGTTTTTGAAGTTGAGGTTAGATAGGCTGTAACATAAATTATATCACTATCACTTACTCCTTCAGGCCGTAAACTGGAATCGGCCTGGAAAAACATTTGATCTTTTAGGACCGTTTTCGCATTATTTAGGAAAACTTGAAGTGCTTAATTTGATCGTAGAGAAGTAGAGACGTAGAAATAAGCTATGTCTCTACATTCTATTCATTTTAAAGTCTAATAGATTATTGATGCAATCTCTCTTTAGGTGACAAGCCCTCCAGGACAGGGTGTTTCTTTAGCTCTCCTCTCTGCTTTTTACCATAATGGTCCAATATCCCTGAAACCAGCTTTTCGAGGTAACTCCTATCATCCACTATTTTTGCTTTTCTCTTACTCGTTGATCTGGCGTTCATCGTTTTACCGCTACGTCCAACAGAGCAGGATGCAATTAGCAATATGGATAAAATAATAGGCGATATTACTTTTAATCTTTTCATAATAGCTAGCATTCATATTGTTTGCAAATCAATCAAAATGTAGATCAACGAGTGATCAAAAAACTACTCTCTAACTTAGTATTTTTTAAAACCAACTTGCAACATTCGTAGCATGTGCTACGTCTCTACAATACCATCAACCCTCAATTAACTCCAGGGTTCTTAAATCCTTTTGCCCGCCATAATATTTATCCAGCACCTGTTGGAAAACCGGATGCGCATCCTTTAGAGAACTAAATAAAGTCATGCAGGATTGCAGTTTTAAATCGTCGGGATGGCCAAAAATCTCATGAGCGGTTTTGCCTTTAATTTCCAGTAAAAGCTGAGTGATGGCGATGAGTCGCTCGCCCAGGATTGGGTCTTTTAAAAACAATTCTGCTTCTTTCAAATCGCGTATAGCATACAATTTTGAGATCTCGCTGTAGCCCAACCCTGCAATTTGAGGAAAAACAAACCACATCCAATGGCTGGTTTTTTTGCCATTTCTTATTTCGCTGAAGGCATTTTGGTAACTATGCTCCTGAGCTTGATGAAACCGCTGTATGTTATATGCTGACATGGTTCTGCCGGTTAAATAATCTTTATTATAACATAATTTACGCTAACTGGATACTGTTTTACATTGCCTCGTTTTGCACGCATTGACGATTATTATAAGTCAGCAAAATAGGTTAGAAATGCCAGTCTGCGGATTTATTGGAATTCATTAAGTAAAGGCAATAGTAAGTTCGTAATATGAAACTAAATAGCAGGTTTAAATAAGTAAAACATTGGCAATCAAACAAAAGGATAACAATATAGGTTAAATTTGACATAAAATATTCAGATGAAACTCTTTATTATCACATTCCTAATGTTCATTGGCTTTAAGAATTCCTACGGGCAAAAGCTTTTGGTTGACTATTCTCAAATGTCAAAAGAGGAACAATTGGTAACAAAACTGGAACTACGAACTTTAGAATGGAGCCGCCTTCATCAATTGGACAGTTTAGCTTTTATTTTGCCAGACGATTATGTGGGGATATTTAGTTCAACGGGTGACAAGAAATATTCAAAAAAGGATGCATTAAGCTTTTCCAATGACTTTGTCTTGCGGTCTTACGAGGTTTTTAATGTAGTTGCCAACTCTATTAAACCAGATGTAATTGTGGTAACCTACCACATGATTCAAGATGGAGAAAACGGAGATGGCGCCAAGTGGCCTAAGAAGATAAGCAGCACGGCAACTTATGTAAAAAGATATGGGAAGTGGTTCGTGAAATTTTACACCGAGGCTATCATGGAAAATTGATGGTACTTGGCGTTTTGGTAAGTATGCTCTTGTGCTTTATGAAAACGTTGTAAACTATAATCTGCCATGGTAAAAAAATCGTCATGTCTTTTAAAACATGGCGATTCTGGATCTTGTCCCTGATTGGGTAAATATTATTTATAAAGATGATTTGTGCAATCTGATAACATTACTTCGACGGATAATGAGTAACCGTAACCAGTAGATACCTATTTTGACTTTCAACTTTTTGCTTGTAATATTTCTTGTACGCTTCATTGGTCATTAAGTCCACTTGGTAAAAGTGTTTACCATAATTTACTGCACTTCTGCTCAGTTTGCTAACAAATGCTTGTGAAAAATCTGTATTCTGGTAATTGCTTAATTCCGCATTGTTAATTCTTTTGTTATCAATCCAAACCCCATAAACTTTAGAGTTTTTCCAGGATTCAATTTGTGCTTTTGTAGGAACAATTTTGGGTAATGGAGGTGGATTGGGTATAAATCTTACAATTTGTTTTGCTTGCTGTTCTTTGCTCATTCCAAAAAATATAGTTTCTAACCGGGCTTTATCGGTTTCAGAAAATTTGCTGGGAACCAGATAAACTTCTTCGTTTTTAGCCTTATTTACGATTTGTTCATATTCGTTTAATAACTCTTGCGAAACACCTTCTTGTGTTGACGGTGCTTCTTTTTGCTTGGTTTTTGGTACAGGTAATGTGTTTTGCGCAAAAGTTTTTGTGCTAAAAATGAATATTGCCATTGCTAAAACCGGGATAACAGCAATTTGTCTGCATAGGGCATTCCTGAATGATTTTGTTTTGGTCATCATGAGCAATCTTTTTTTAGTGATTGAATAGGTGAATTGGCTTGTTAGTGTAGAGCTTAACAGCTTATATGTATTGTCAATTAAAAGATGTTGGTAACTGGCAGTATTATGATAAGTACGAATTACTGCTTCGTCGGCTAAAAATTCATGGTTCAGCTGGATGGCTTTTTTAAAAAAGAACAGAAATGGGTTAAACCAAAAAAATACCCTTAGAACTTCCAGAAATAGGATATCATAAGAATGTTTTTGTTGAGTATGTAATAGTTCATGAGTTAGTATTTCTCTTTCAATGTTTCCATTGTCGTACTCTTCCTGATTTAAGAAGATGTAACTCAAAAAACTATGTGGTGTTAGGTTTTCTGTGCTTAGTACAAGCTTTGAACCTTTGTAAGGAATAATTGTATTGTTCCTGGTTTTATGGAAAATGACTTTAAGGTTAATTATAAACTTGGAAAGAAGAAAAGTGGTAATTACTGTATAGGCTATAAGTAAAAATAGAAAGTAATTGCTTGTTTTTTCTGCAGTTGTTGTTTGTTGCATGTTTCCGAAATCAGGAGTCATTTCAGTGATCAACAAACTGCTTTCTATTGTTGGTACAACTGGAGAATAGGAACTGAAGGTTATCGATGGTATAACAAATGAAAGAACCAGGCCGGATAATAGATAAAACCGATTAAACTGATGCATCTTTCCTTTTTCAAGCAATGCATTATAGGTAAGTATAAATAAGGCAGAACAAAGAATTACTTTAATAATGTATGCTGTCATTTTTTCTTCCTTTCTATTTCTTGGTCAACGATTTTTTTCAGGTCTTCTAATTCTGAAGCTGTTAAATTGGTAGCTTTTGTAAAAAAGGAGGCAAACTGCAAGGGAGAGTTGCCAAAATAGCTTTTGATAATTCCTTTTACCTGTTTAGAAAAATAGTCTTCTTTTTTTATCAGAGGATAATATTGCCGGGAATTACCGAATACTGTATATGCCACAAAGCCTTTAGCCTGCATTCTTTTTAGAAGTGTAGCAATTGTAGTTGTTGCAGGTTTGGGATTGGGGTAGTTTTCAATTAAATCTTTCATGAAAACTTTTTCTTGTTTCCAAATAAGCTCCATTAATTGTTCTTCCGACTTTGATAGTTGCATTGTTCTATGTTTATGTAATCAACTCTACAAATGTAGAATTGTTTTCCAAAACAAGAAATTTTTTTCAAAAAATTTAATTAAATGAAAACGGGTTTAGGAAGTTCCTGGACGAGGGTAGAAATGAAATGCCCTTCTAATTATTTCCGGTTTTTCAAATACTCTATCAAATCCCCAACCTGGAACTGATATCGCAATTCTTCCTTTAAGCGATGGCTTTCAATAATTTTCCAGGCCTTTTTTTCAGCGATAAATGTGGGAGTTTCTAAGCCGATAGCTTCGCTAGCCAGGGTATAAAAGTCGACTCTGCTAGGATGATCCGGTGCGCAGCCGTTATAAATCCCGCTGGCTTGTTCTGTTTCAATCAGCTTTAGGATAATGCCCACGGCGTCGGCTTGGTGGATCAGGTTAACCGGTGCCAGCCCATTGGGGATATCCGTTTTCCCGGCAAAAAATCTTCCCGGATGACGCCCGGGGCCAATTAATCCGCCCAGGCGCAAAACAATTACCCTTGGGTCTGATTGCAGGAGTTGAGCTTCTGTTTCGGCCAATAATTCTCCTGAATTGGTATCGGGTTGCGCCGGATCAGTTTCAGAAAAAATTGCATTCCGGTCTCCATAAACCGAAACGGAGCTGAGCAAAATCAACTTTTTAATTTTGCTATGAGGCAATTTTTCAGCTAAAATATTGGCCATTTGCCGGTAAGCGGCATTTGCGGTCGGGTTTCTTCCCGGAGGTAAGGCTAATACCACAATGTCAGCTTGTTGCAGAAAGTTGATGTCAGGTTGTATGCCTGACTCAAAATGTACTAAATACGGGTCAATCCCCAGATTTTTTAAAATAGGAATTTTATTTGGCGAAGTGGTGGAGCCAAAAACTTTGTATCCTGCTGAAATTAAGGCTTTTGCTAGCTCGGCCCCCAGCCAGCCGCAACCCAAAATGCCTATAAATGTTTTATTTTTTCCTAAATCCATGTTTTCAAATGTACCATTTCCTCAGCTTTGGCATTTACTTTGAAAGTGTTGGGCAGATAAAAATTTAGACCATGAAGATCATTACAAAGACTAGAATAGCTACTTTAACTGTAGCCTTTGCCACTTCGGCAGTGTTATTAAGCAGTTGCAACTCTCTTACAAAAACCCAGAAAGGCGCCGGTATAGGTGCTGTGGCTGGCGGTGCTATAGGCGCTGTAATTGGACATAAAGCCGGAAATACAGCCGTAGGAGCTATTTTGGGTGGTGCCATTGGCGGAACAGCCGGTGCTTATATTGGCAAACGGATGGATCAACAGGCTAAAGAGATCCAGCAAACCATTCCTAATGCCGAAGTTATCCGCGAAGGTGAAGGTATTATTGTGAAGTTTGATTCAGGTATTTTATTTGATATAGATAAATCTCAGTTAAAACCTACAGCCAAAGCTAATGTGGAAAAATTAGCCGCTTCATTGGCCAAAAACCCTCAAACCAATATTATGATTATTGGCCATACCGATGCTACTGGTTCAGCTACTTATAATATGGGCTTATCAGAGCGCCGGGCAGAAGCAGTAAAAGCTTATACCGTAGCTCAGGGAATTTCTGCTTCCCGTTTAACTACCGAAGGACGCGGAAAAACCGAGCCTATTGCCGACAACAGTACCGAAGATGGCCGGTCTAAAAACCGCCGCGTAGAGATAGTTATTGTGGCTAATGACAAGTTAAAAGCTGAAGCCAAATCAGCTCAATAAAAACAGAACCCTTTGAACAAAAAAACCACCTAATACAGGGTGGTTTTTTTGTTTATTTGCTAACGAAGTTGAATAAGGACCAAAGAGTTACGGTTTTTGCCATCATAAACCCGTATTGTAGCGGATACCGGCCTGGTGGCTAAGGCCTGCGCCGTATGAGCGGAAAGCGGGGCTGCTCTATGCCAAGGAAACGGAACAAAGGGTTTTCTGAATAAAGGCTATCCAGCTAACAGCCTATTTTTACTCTTGCCAAAGCTCAATATAATTGCCGTCGGGATCATTTAACCAGGCAAATTTGCCTTCCGGATATTCTTCAATGCCTTTTACTTCTAGGCCACTTTGACGGAGTTTTTCAACCAAAGCTTCTATTTCAATAACCCGGTAATTTACGCAAAACAACTTTTGACATACCTGTGGCCGGTCTTTGGAGCTTAATATAGACCAAGCGGTGTATCGTTTTTTGCCGCCATCAATTTCATGGTAATAGAAAGAGGCATAATAAGCTTTAAACTCCTCGGTGTACTCATACCGAATACCCAAATGTAATTGGTACCAATTGGCTAACTCGGCCGGTTTTTCCGAATAAATAAAAACTCCGCCTAAATGTGCTACATGATTATTCATGACTCTTAGAATTTCTTTTGCACAACAATGATAGGAAATTATACGGGTTGAAAATATCGATAGAATAAAATCGTTTTTCTTGAAAATATTACATTGCTAAGAAGGCAATACATGGGGAATTAACGTTAAATTTGGCATAAACTTGTTACAAGGGGACGACATTCAATCGGCCTCTTTTTGTTTAAATTTAGAGTTTGGTATCTAATTGGATAGGCATATATTACTGATGGATTTAAAATCATTTAAAAAGATGTTAAAAAGAATATATCTGGCTTTGTTTTTGGTTGCAGCATTAGCCTGTAAAGCAGCTCCGCACATCAATTTGGATGGGGTGGGCAATTTGCAGCCCGATGCCCAGCAGGCCGTAGTAACTAAGGAAATTGTAAATCTTCTGGAGAATTTTCATTATAAAAAAGTAACTATCGATGCTCAGTTTTCGTCCTTGGTTTTTGATCGCTACCTTAAAGCATTAGATCCCGGGCGGGTTTACTTTCTGGCCAGTGATATTCAGGATTTTGAGAAGTATCGTAATAGCTTAAGTGATGATTTCCGTAAAGGCGATTTGAGTGTGCCTTTTTACATTTTCAATGTATATCAGAAACGGTATGAAGAGCGTTTGCGTTATGCTTTATCGCAAATCAATAAAAATTACAATTTCAACGAGAAAGATACTTACGTGTACGACCGTGAAAAAATGCCTTGGTTTACCTCATTAACAGAAGCCAACGAAGCATGGAATAAGCGGGTTAAATATGACTTGTTGAACCTGAAGTTAGCGGGTACAGATACGACAAAAAGCCGCGAAACCATTAAGCAACGCTATGATAATTTATTGTCGCAGGCCAGCAAACTGAATAATCAGGATGTATTCCAGGTTATCATGAATGCGTTTACCGAAACCGTTGATCCGCATACGAATTATTTTGTGCCTACCAGGGCTCAGGAATTTAATGAAGATCTGGCCCGTACTTTTGAAGGTATTGGAGCCCGCCTTCAATTAGACAATGAAGTGGTTAAGATAGTTGAAATTATTCCCGGCGGGCCGGCTTTTAAAGCTAAAACCTTAAATGTGAACGACCGCATTGTAGCGGTAGCCCAAGGGAAAGATGGCGAGTTTGTAGATGTTACAGGCTGGCGTTTAGATATTACCGTAACCAAAATTAAAGGACCTAAAGGAACGGTGGTGCGTTTGAAAGTAATTCCTGCCGGACAGGAGCTATCGGCCCAACCTAAAATTGTAGAATTGGTACGCGATAAGGTGGTTTTGGAAGATCAATCGGCTAAAAAAACCATTAAAACCATCACTTCCAATGGCAAGTCTTATAAAGTGGGTATTATCCAGATCCCGGCTTTTTATGCCGATTTTAAGGCCATGCAGTCTGGAGATCCAAATTATAAGAGTACTACCCGCGATGTCCACTTATTACTGGATACTTTAAAGCGTGAAAAAGTAGATGCCGTGCTAATTGATTTGCGCAGCAATGGCGGGGGGTCTTTACCCGAAGCCATTAGCGTGACCGGTTTGTTTATTAAAAATGGTCCTGTGGTTCAGGTACGTGATGCCCGTAACCGGATTGATGTGGAGGAAGATGAGGATGCTAACATTGCCTGGAGTGGTCCTTTGGGCGTTATGGTAGATCGTTTCAGCGCTTCGGCGTCTGAGATTTTTGCTGCCGCTATTCAGGATTATGGCCGCGGTATTATTATGGGTACTCAAACTTATGGAAAAGGCACTGTGCAGCAGGGAATTGATATGTCCAGAGTAATTGGCCCTGCGGATAGATTAAAGCTTTTGGCCGCTAATAAGGGTAAAGATACTAAGGTAGTGCCTACCACCGCCAATGCCCCCGAGTTCGGGCAGTTAAACCTAACGTTGGCTAAATTTTACCGGATAAATGGCAGCAGTACTCAGCATAAAGGCGTAATACCTGATGTGCAATTCCCGATGGTTTTTCCTGCCGATAAATATGGTGAGAGCTCAGAACCTTCGGCTTTGCCTTGGGATACCATTGCCCCCAGTAAATATACGCCGGTAGCCAATCTGGGGCCGGTAAAGAAAGAGCTGGTAGCTTTGCATAATGAGCGGATGAAAAAGTCCATAGATTTTAAAAACTTAAAAGAAGAGATTGTGCAGTTTGCCCAGCGTGATGCTGAAACTTCGGTAACTTTAAATGAAGCTAAGCTTAAAAAAGAGCGGGATGAACGCGAAGCTCAAAATTTGGCTCGTGAAAACGAAAGCCGGCTTGCCCGCGGTTTAACCCCATTGAAAAAAGGAGAAACCAAACCCCGCAGTGAAGTAGACTTTATTCAGGATGAAAGCCTGCAAATTATGGCCGATTTCATCCGGTTGAAAAAATAAAAAAATCTGGCCGTGAGCTAGGACGTTGGGGCGAATCTATGTATTCGCCCCTTTTTTGCTTATTAGATTTTGCCTGAAGGCAAAATCTGATGGAGGGCGAATACAT
>DASQIU010000110.1:0-13987 GCA_035631395.1 Daejeonella sp.
ACATACCAAAAAGCACAAATTAAAAAAGTGGTTTTTGGTTTGCCAAAATCATCTGAATGGAGATACCGGTAAAACAGACCTTTGGGTGTTTTGAGTTCCTTTTCCAAGGCTTTGAGGTGATTTTTAGCCCGTTGAGAACCGGGTTTTAAATAGTTCATTAAAATTAACTGCAAGGTGCTTGCATCTAAATGATTACTGTTAACGGCATGGGTATATACTTTACGATGCGGATCATAACAGCTTTCTATATGCTTAGAGGCCTTTTTTTTCAACAAAATAGCCTTATTTATCAATTTCTTATCGCCAATGGTCCGGGCCATTTTTTCGGCAGCGGCACAACCTGCCCATTGAAACAGGTTGCTATAGCAATGCGTATTGGCAATGTTTCTAAACTCCCAAATACCGGCATCTTTTTCATCAATGGTACGTTCCACTTTACTAAGTAAATAATCAATCCAGCGGGCTGAGTCTTTGCGTTCGGCAAAAATAAATCGATGATCGGTGTACAAAGGAAGCAATGAAATTAAAACCTGGCCATAAATATCGTTCTGAATGTGTTCATAGGCCTGGTTCCCTACCCTAATGGGCTGCTCTCCCCGGTATCCTTCTAAATGATTTAATGTGTTTTCATACAACTTTTTCTCGCCGGTAATACCATATAGGGGCTGATAGCGAAAATCCTCGGAAAAAGAGATATTACTTACATAATTAAAATATCGTTCCATCTCTTCAAAATGGCCAATATGACTAAGCGCCGTGATCACATAAAATGTATCACGCAGCCAGCAATAACGGTAATCCCAATTGCGGCCACCGCCCGGAAATTCCGGAAGACTTGTGGTACTGGCTGCAATAATTGCCCCGGTATCTTCATACTGATGTATTTTTAAAACTAAGGCCGAACGAATCACATTGCGCTGATAAAATCTGCCTATAGATGAATGTTTGATCCATGATCTCCAGTAAGAAATAGTTTCCCGCAAAAATTCCTCGGCGGTACTTACCAGCGGCGCCTCCAAGGGGTTTCCAAAAGTGAGAACCAAATACTTGTCTTCATTAAGCACCCAATATTGTTCATCCAAAATATAATTAACCGGAATATTACTGGTTAAGCGGATAATTTCCTCTGACCCTGAAAAATCTATATGGCTGCTACCGCGATGAGGTTTTAATTGCTGAAGTCCATACTCATAAACGGGATGACATTTAACCCGGATACGGGGATTTCCTGATAGCAGTTCTATTTTCCTGATCAGCATCAGGGGCTTAAAAAACCGCTCGTAGCGGTTAAAACGGGGCGCCAAATCTGTAATGCGATAGGTTCCCTCAACCGAAGCAATTTCGGTACATAACACATTGGTGTTTTCCAGATAGTATTGATACGACTGATAATCGCCGGCAGGCAAAATTGAAAATTCGCCGCCTTTTTGTTTATCCAGCAATCCGCCAAAAACAAAAGAACTATCAAAACGGGGCCAGCAAAGCCACTCGATATTCGTATTTTGATGAACATGAGCCAAATAGGCACAATTACCGATAATTCCTGTTTGATAAATATGCTTTTCCATAGTACTATCTAAATAACTTAGGAACCTTAGCAAATGGCAAACAATAATTACTCCAAATACTAAATAAGGTTTTCCATGTTGGCGGGATTAATTGTTGCCGGCTTAATTTCGGCCCGGGTTTTGGGCAAACAATGCGGATAATTTTTCTGGACAAAGTCAATCAGTTTTTCCCTGATGTAGCAGCGCAGCTCAAAAACATCGCCCGAGTTTTTAGCGCTCAACAGGGCTCTTACTTCTACGGCGTGTTCGCTGGTATTGGTTATCTGCAGGGCCTTTTCACGTTTATCCCATAATGGGCTTTCCTCTAATAAACGATTTAGTTCCTGGCGCAATTCATCGGCGGGGATGGTATAATCCAGGTACAGAAATACGGTTCCGGTTAGTTCGGTAGCGTGGCGGGTGAGGTTGAGAAAGGGTTTTTCGATAAAATAATTGATGGGTAAAATGAGCCGGCGCTGGTCCCAAATTCTAACTACCACATAGGTTAGGGTAATTTCTTCCACCCGGCCGGATTCTCCTTCCACCACCAATAAATCGTCTATACGGATGGGTTGGGTAAAGGCAATTTGGAAGCCGGCCAGCAGGTTAGCCAACGATTTTTGGGCGGCAAAACCAATAATAATACCACCTACGCCCACACTGGTCAATAAACCGGCGCCAATTTTACGCATGCTGTCAAAACTCAGCAGAATAATACCGGCGGCGATAAAAATAATGAGCGAGATAACGATCTTGCGCAAAAACTGCAGCTGGGTACGGATCTTTCGCTCTTTAAAAATATCCTCTTTAAGATCGTAGGTATAATACACGTACTCTTCGGCAATGCGCACTATTTTGATCAGAATAATGGCAAAGCCAATGGTAAACAGGATCTCGACAGTCTTGTCTAATGGGCCTTTCAGCTCAGAGCCCAGGCGCATCAGCGGGAGGGCCAGATTCAGCATCAACAGAGGCAAAAAATACCATAGCACTCCCTGCAAATGCTTTACACTGGTATTGATCAGAAAATAATTGGAAAATTTGCTGTAAACTTTAAAAATGCGGCTTAAAATCAGTTTCAGGATAAACCCCACCAAAACTGCCGCCACAGCAATAATGATGTTGTACAAAAAATCCGGGATATGATCCAATAAATCAACCAGTTGATCAGCCATAAGCATGATTAATAAAGCAATGGAACAAAAATCAAAAGAGCAACAATGCCTTATTTACTAAAAGTAAGTTCCTTTTGAAACAGTTTGGCGTATTTCCGTTTATCAAACTTATAAAGCCGGGCCGCCCGGTAAGACACCCCTTTTTGTTTTTCGTTCAGCTCTTTCAGAATTCCGTAATTGAGCATTTTTTTACGAAAATTACGCTTATCCAGGTTCTTGTTCAGAATAACCTCATACAAACTCTGCAATTGCGTGAGGGTAAATTTCTCGGGCAACAGCTCAAAAGCAATGGGTTGATAGGTGATTTTGTTACGGATCTTCACAAATCCTTTTTCAAAAATCTTAGCGTGGTCGAAAGCCAGCTTAGGCAAATCCCTTACCGGATACCAAACCGCTTTACGGGCATAAGAAGTAACCGGCTTCAGCTCCTTGGGGCCATTCAGCCTGATCATGGCATAATAAGCCACCGTAATTACCCTACCTTGCGGGTGTCGGTCCACATCGCCAAAGGTATAAAACTGCTCCATGTAAATATCGCGTAAGCCAGTCAGCTCATGCAAAATACGGGTAGCCGCATGATCCAGACTCTCATTTTGCTCTACCAAATAACCGGGCAAGGCCCACCAATCTTTATAGGGTTCCTCGTTACGCTCAATTAGCAGAATTTTCAGTTCTCCTTCGTCGAAACCAAAAATCACACAGTCTATAGAGAATACAGAATCAAATTTAGGCAGGATTGCTTCCAAAATATTCAGATTTTAAGGGTTAAATATATAAGGATTCATATGAAGGTAGAAATTTTTTGCAAAAACTAACTTCGTGTTAAAAATACACAGTATATTCGTCAATAAATTTAAGAATTCCAATTGTCAGACATAAAAAAAATTGCAGTTTTCACTTCCGGGGGCGATGCTCCGGGAATGAACGCCTGTATTCGGGCGGTGGTTCGTACCGGTATCTATCTGGGCAAAGAGATGGTGGGTATCCGTCAGGGATACCAGGGTATGCTGGATAATAATTTCTGGGAGATGGATTCCGGTTCGGTGAGCAACATTATCCACCGCGGCGGCACCATTTTAAAAACTGCCCGTTGTTTAGAGTTTCAAACGCCCGAAGGCCTGGAAAAAGCCTACCAGAATCTAAAAGCACAAGGCATTGATGGCCTGGTGGCTATTGGCGGCGATGGCACGGCTACCGGAGCTCTGCGCCTATCAGAAACCTACGGTATCCCCGTGATGTGCATTCCGGGAACCATTGATAATGATTTATATGGCACCGATCTTACTTTAGGATTTGATACGGCCAACAATACCGTGATTGAAGCCATTGATAAGATCCGGGATACGGCCGACTCACATAGCCGTTTATTTTTTATTGAAGTAATGGGCCGCGATTCGGGCTGCATTGCCCTGCGCTCTGGCATTGCCGGCGGCGCCGAAGCCATACTGCTTCCGGAAAAAGAAACCGCTATTAACGATCTGATTGAGAAACTGGAAAAAGGCGCCCGCAGCAAAAAAACCTCCAGCATTGTAATTGTAGCCGAAGGCGACAAAAACGGCGGCGCTTACGATGTAGCCAAAAGGGTAAAAGAAAAATTCAATTTTTACGATACCAAAGTAACTATATTGGGCCATTTACAGCGTGGAGGTAGTCCCAGTAGTTTTGACCGCGTGTTAGCAGGCCGTTTTGGCTATGCCGCCACCAAGGCCTTAGTAGCCGGCGAAACGCAGAAAATGGTAGGCATCCGCGGAAATGCCATTACACTAACCAAGTTGCAGGAGTCTTTATTCCAACATGAGTTTAAACTGGAAGAAGATCTGCTGGAAATGTCAACCGTTTTATCTATTTAATTTATGATCGCCATCGTATATAGTGGCTCCAGCTTTGCCGATTGGAAACTTGCTGAAAAAGGCCAGATCGTTTGCGAGTTTAAAACTCCGGGGATCAATCCTTTTTTTAATGACGAAAAGCATATCCGCCAAATCCTGAATAAAACCATCGAGTTGATCAACTACGCCGAAAAGATCAGAAAGATCTACTTTTTTGGTCAGGGGGCTTCTTCTTTAGAGCGAAAAGAGATCGTAACCAACGCTTTCAGCGATTTTTTCCGATTTGCCAAAGTAGCGGTCCATAATGATCTGCAGGCAGCAGCCCTGGCTACCTGTAATGATCAACCTGGCATTGTAGGCATTCTGGGCAGCGGATCTAACGCGGCTTGTTTTGATGGAAAAAAGGTTAAACCCAATAATTATGGATTGGGCTATGTATTAGGCGATGAAGGTTCTGCCAATTGGCTGGGCCGTCAGTTGCTGAAAATGTACCTGAATGAAAACTTGCCGGAGAAGTTTGCGGAGAAGTTTCGCAAAAGATTTGATCTGGACCGGAAACAAATCCTGGACCGGATCTACAGACAGCGCCAGCCTACCCTGTTTCTGAGCTCTTTTATAGATTTTTTACTGGAACAACAGCAGGATGATTTCGTAAAACAACTGGTAAGCCGTGGGTTCGACCTCTATTTTAAAACCTATATCCTGCCCTTACATCAACAAAACCCCAACTTGCCCATCTCTATGGTCGGCTCGGTTGCGGCAAATTTTAAAGAATGGCTTCTTCTATCCGCAGAAAAAAATGGCCTAAACATTAGTGCTGTACTGAAGGAGCCGATATATAACATCATTAATTATTATTCAAAAAACACCACAAAATGAAGATTGGAATTAACGGATTTGGCCGTATTGGTCGTTTGGCATTCAGAGCTGCTATAGAGCGTAATCTAGAAGTAGTAGGTATTAACGACCTGGTAGCGCCAGATTATATGGCTTATATGTTAAAATACGATTCTACCCATGGCATTTTTAAAGGCAGTGTAGAAGTTGTAGAGGGCAACCTGGTAGTAAACGGAAAAACCATACGTGTAACCGCTGAGAAAGATCCTGCTAATTTGAAATGGGATGAGGTTGGAGCCGAATATATTATCGAGTCAACCGGATTATTCTTAACCCAAGCCGATGCGCAGAAACACTTAGAGGCAGGCGCTAAAAAAGTGATCATGTCTGCTCCGGCAAAAGACGATACCCCGACTTTTGTAATGGGTGTAAATCATAAAAACTTAACCGCCGACCAGCATATTGTTTCCAATGCATCCTGCACAACCAATTGCCTAGCGCCGGTAGCTAAGGTTTTACATGATAAATTTGGAATTTTAGAAGGATTGATGAGCACCATCCATGCGGTAACTGCCACCCAGAAAACCGTTGACGGAACTTCGGTAAAAGACTGGCGGGGTGGTCGTGGCGCTTATCAAAACATTATCCCTTCTTCAACCGGAGCGGCCAAAGCCGTAGCCCTGGTTATTCCGGAGTTGAAAGGAAAATTAACCGGTATGTCTTTCCGCGTTCCGGTAGCTGATGTTTCGGTAGTAGACCTGACTGTTCGTTTGGATAAAGCCGCTACTTACGAGGATGTGAAAAAAGCCATGAAAGAAGCCGCTGAAGGGGATTTAAAAGGAATTTTAGGCTATACCGAAGATGATGTGGTTTCCACCGATTTCCTGGGCGACAGCCGCACTTCTATTTTCGATGCCAAAGCCGGTATCGCTTTAAATGATAATTTCGTGAAAGTGGTATCCTGGTACGATAACGAATGGGGTTATTCTAACAAACTGATCGATCTGATTCAGCATATGAACAGCTTAAACTAAGCAAAAAACAAGAGGGCATCCTGATGGATGCCCTTTTTTTGTGCTTATCTTTTGTCTGAATCACGGATTAAACGGATTGATAGATTTCACTGATATGAGTTTCTGAACTATGGAGAATTAATGGATTGCACCACTTTTTGCAGTGCCCCGAGCGTCATGATAAGCTTATCGAACCAGAAAGCGAAAAAAATTCTTTTTCCTGGTATCAACAATCGACAAAGCTAGGTGTGACAGCGGTCGAGTGCTGCCCAGCGTCATGGTGAGCTTGTCGAACCAGAAAGCGAAAAAAGTCTTCCCTTCGCAATCAACAAACTTATATTTCGCGGCTTTCCATCGGCTCTAAAGAAAAATTATCCACTTCTTCCATCGTCAGACCCAGGGCATTGGCCACCCCTTCGCCATAAGCCGGATCAGCCTTATAGCAATTCCGGATATGCCTGATCTGGATAAACTTCTGAGCTGCCCCCACTGCCGCAGCCGTATTTTTAAACAGCAATTGCTTTTTCTCCTCAGCCATCAATCTGAACAAATTTCCTGGCTGTGAGTAATAATCTTCATCCACCCGATGATCCCAGGCGCCGGCGTCTCCATGAATAGCCAATGGCGGTTCTTTATATTCAGGCTGTTCCTGCCATTCGTTAAAACTATTGGGTTCATAAGATTTGGCCGAACCATAATTGCCATCTACCCGCATGGCTCCATCGCGGTGAAAACTATGATAAGGACATTTGGAAGAGTTCACCGGAATTTGATAATGATTTACCCCCAAACGATATCGCTGTGCATCACCATAAGAAAACAGGCGGCCTTGCAACATCCGGTCGGGAGAGAATCCAATTCCGGGAACAATATTGGCCGGATTAAAAGCGGCCTGTTCCACATCGGCAAAATAATTTTCCGGATTCCGGTTCAGCTCAAATTCACCTGCCGGGATTAAGGGATGCTCGCCTTTGGGCCATACTTTAGTCAAATCAAAAGGGTTGAGATGATAATTATCCGCTTCCTGCTCGGTCATGATCTGAATGAACATTTTCCATTTAGGGAAATCACCTTTTTCAATACTGTCAAACAAATCCTTTTGATGACTTTCTCTATCGGCGCCAATTAATTTGGCAGCCTCTTCATTGGATAAATTCTCTATTCCCTGTTGGGTTCTAAAATGGAATTTCACCCAATGCCGTTCATTTTGGGCATTAATCAGACTAAAAGTATGACTGCCAAAACCATGCATATGGCGATAAGATTTAGGAATACCCCGATCACTCATTATAATAGTAACCTGATGCAGGGCTTCAGGTAGCAAAGTCCAGAAATCCCAGTTATTATCAGCGCTACGCATATTGGTTTTCGGATCCCTTTTTACGGCGTGATTCAGATCCGGAAATTTCATGGGATCCCTGAAAAAGAAAACCGGCGTATTATTGCCTACCAGATCCCAATTCCCTTCCTGGGTATAAAACTTTAAGGCAAAACCACGGATATCCCGCTCGGCATCGGCAGCTCCCCGCTCTCCGGCAACGGTAGAAAAACGGGCAAACATTTCTGTTTTTTTGCCGATCTCTGAGAAAATATCCGCTTTAGTGTACCGTGTAATATCATGGGTAACAGTAAAAGTTCCGAAAGCTCCAGATCCCTTGGCATGCATGCGCCTCTCCGGAATTACCTCCCGATCAAAATGAGCCATTTTCTCCAAAAACCAAAAATCCTGCAATAAAGCCGGTCCACGTAAACCGGCCGTCTGGATGTTCTGATTGTCTGGTACTGGATTTCCTGTGGTAGTAGTTAGCTTTTTGTTTGTTTTCATAAATATTGATTTTAAAGTGCACGTACTGATAGGTTATAACAAGAAATTCCCTGCTTCGTTTGTTGCAGTACGTTGCTCGTTTTTCGTTTATTGGTACAGCAACAACAATGAGCAAACGAAACCTCGATTAGGTACTCAGAACTTAACCAAGAACGCAGGCTCGTTTTTCGTTCTTCGTTTTTCGTCTTTGTCAGCAACAATAAAAACGAAACCTCGATTAGGTACCAGAAACTCAACGAAAAACGGAAAACGATAGACGAAAAACGATCTATCCTCTTCTTAAGATCAGTCCGGCCAATGGCGGAAGATCCATCAATGCAGATTGCTCCTGTCCTTGCCAGAAAATTTTTTCGATATAAACTATAGGTTGCACATGAGTACTTAATCCCCAATATTCTACATCATCAGAATTTAAAATAATATGCCAACTACCTTCGGCAGGAAAACCAATCCTGAAGGCAGTCCATGGAACCGGGCTTGTATTCAAAACAACCAGTAAATCATCCTCCGGTTGGTTTCCATGACGGGAATAAACAAACACCGAACTTTCCTCATCTCCAGACTCTATCCACTGAAAACCTTCGGAAGCAAAACTTTCCTGATATAAAGCCGGTTGCGAGCGATAAAGACGATTTAAAGCTTTGACAAACTTTTGTAAGCCCTGATGGGGAGCATGTTCCAGCAAATGCCATTCGAGCGAATGATTGGGGTCCCATTCTTTTTGCTGGCCAAATTCATCGCCCATAAATAACATTTTGTTACCCGGCTGCGTGAACATATAGGAATAAAGAAGGCGCAAATTGGCAAATTTTTGCCATTCATCTCCCGGCATCTTATTCAAGAGGGAACCTTTTCCAGGCACTACCATATCATGCGCAAGCGGCAAAATAAAATTTTCGGCAAAAACATTTTCCAGGCTAAACGTAATCAACTGATGATGGAATTTCCGGGAATAAGGGACAGTGGAAAAATATCTGAGGGCATCATTCATCCAATCCACCATCCATTTCATGCCAAAACCCAGGCCACCGGCATGAATAGGACGGCTGACAGCCGGAAATAACCTGGGTTTATCGGCAATGGTTTGCACCTGCGGAAAGTTGGCATAAACCATTTCGTTTAGCTCTTTCAAGAAACCAATTGCCTCCAGATTTTCATTGCCACCCAACTGGTTAGGGCTCCATTCTCCGGTTTCACGCAAATAATCCAGATATAACATCGATGCTACTGAATCAATTCTTAAGCCTTCCACATGATAATGTTCCAGCCAAAAAAATGCATTGCTGATCAAAAAAGAGCGCACCTCATTGCAGCCATAATTAAAAGCATAAGATTTCCAGTCGGGATGAAAGCTTTTTCTTTTATCGGCATGTTCGTATAAATGCGTTCCATCAAAACGGTAAAGACCATGTGCATCGCCCGGAAAATGCGAAGGCACCCAATCCAAAACCACCCCGATTTCATGGAAATGCAACTGATCAATCAAAAACATCAGATCCTGAGGTATTCCATAACGGGCCGTAGGAGCAAAATATCCTGTAACCTGATATCCCCAGGAGGGATAAAATAAATGTTCCATTACAGGCATAAACTCTACATGCGTAAAATTCATTTCCTTTAAATAAGGAATCAATTTTGCCGCCATATCCCGGTAGGAAATAAATTCTTCGGGCGATTCTATATTGCGTGCCCAGGAGCCCAGATGCATTTCATAAATCAAAAAAGGCTGATCTAACGCATTTTTTTGCTGGCGGATGTCCATCCAGTGCTGGTCTTTCCATTCAAAATTGATATCCCAAACAATGGAAGCCGTTAAAGGAGGTTCCTGGCAAAATAAGGCAAAGGGATCGCCCTTTTCCATTTCTTCGCCCGTAGCGGAAATGATATGATATTTATACTTTTCTCCTTTGCCAATATTGGGCACAAATACCTCCCAAATTCCCGAATTATTCCAACGGGTTGATAATAATATGGAGGTTTTATCCCATCCGTTAAAACTGCCAATCAGCGAAACACTTTGCGCATGAGGCGCCCAAACAGCAAAGTATGTACCTGGGGAACCTTCATGCTGCGCCAAATGCGAACCCAGTTTTTCATAAAGCCGATAATGCTTTCCGGTTTTAAAAAGCTGAATATCTAAATCACTGAAAAGAGTATAAGCGTTTTCCATCAGGCTGTAACTGCCTAAAGAACATCCCGGAATGATGCATGTTTTTTTTAAGGATTACAGACCTGGATTTACACTGATTTTTGACTGGGATTACGCTGATTTCTGAACTATGATTTTTGGTAATTGATTTGATGGCAGGGTGTCGCAGTTTTTTGCGTGATTCTTTTGGCCCTTTCGGGGAATTTCTTGCAATGGCTTTTGTTTTCTAAACCCGATTAAAGTGAAAAACCCGGAATGGAGCCTGACGTCAGGAGGGCGAAATGAGGATTTGAAACGGAAAGCGGGACTAGCGGTGCTTCAAGGTTGAGATTTAGCTTTTCAAATTGAATTAACAAATTGTCTGAACCATGATTTTATGTTTGATTTTTTGCTATTGAAAGCTCTTTTTTCTGAATCACCGATTAAGGGATTACACAGATTAGGCGAAGTGAATCTTTAAATCTCTTAATCCTAATTCAGACAAACAAAAAAGTCCCGCCTCGATATTTGAAGCGGGACTTTTCATTTTTTCTATCAACAATTATTGGTTGAATGAAAGTCCAATATAATACATGCCACCCATTGCCGGGTTACCATAAGAAGTAAAGTAGTATTTATTTCCGATGTTAGATCCGCCCACTTTTAACATGGTTTTGATTGAAGGAACTTTCAGGTTCACCTGCGCATCTACCGTACCATAAGACGGTACATTACCTGTAGCAAATGAAGAAGCCCACTGGAACTGCTGCTGCCAGCGGTAATTTACATTGAAGCCCACATTTTTAAACACGTTCCGGTTAGACACACCTAAATTATATCTGAATTTAGGGGTATTAAAATCATTGATGAAGTTAGCCGGTAAGCTGCCAATCTGATTATAAGAAACGTTTCCGCTCACGTTAAATTTCTCAATCATATAATCCATACCCAAAGCCCAACCGTAAGTATTTACCCGGCCGGTAGCATTAACCGGCACTCCAAATTTAGTAAAGGAACCATTGGCCTGCTGCTGATATACTTCTACCGCTGTGATAAAATCTTTGTACTGGTTGTAGTATCCATAAGCATCAATTAACACATTGGTACCCAGCAATCCTTTATAACCCAATTCCCAGGCCTGCATGCTTTCTGACTGCACTCCTTTAGGGCTAAAAGTATAAGGCTGTAACAAAGCGGGATTGGGGGTTCCGGCGGCGGCCGAATTCAGAAAGCTGAAATAACTATCGCTGGTAAAAGGTTTATTGTTGTATAAATTGTATTTCTGAAGACTTCCGGGCAATCCGCCAATTAAACGGGTAACTCCTCCACCTACGCTCAGATCAATATATTGGTTTTGAGTAGTTGGATTACGATAACCGGTTTGATAAGAAACACGCAGATTGTTGTCGGGCGCTACGGTGAGCACGCCTGTAACCCTTGGCGTAAAACGACCTTCGAAGTTTTTACTCTTATCATAACGACCGGCTACAGTAAGTTTCAACTTATCATCCAGCATTTTTTTACCCAACTGGGCAAAACCTCCATACTCCGGAATATAAATTTTACGGCCAAGGTCATCAAAAATAGTCCCTCCCGAATTCAGGTCATATTGACGGAAAGAAGCTCCTGCCTGAAACTCAACTACATTATTAAAGGCATTGGTAAAGTTATACATCCCTTCATAATGCCACAGATCGGTTTTATCATTAAACTTAGCTCCGGAACCAGAGCTAATAGTGGCATCCATAATGTTTCTTTTAGCCGTAGCAAAAGCCGGAGTACCCGGAACAAAGCGACCCTGGTCGGCAGCGGCACGGGCAGCGGCATGGGCCTGGGCATCAGGTAAACCTGCGCTTCTGGCGCCTACATAGTTACCCACATATTCGGGAAACCAGGCGGTAGAAGGCTTAGAGGCCTCATTAATATAACTTCCCAGGATAGATGCAATATACGAATCGCCGGAACGCTCCTGGGTGGTGTATCCACGCAGCATAAAGTCCTGGCCATTTAACTCTAATTTATACTGGCCAATACTAAAATTGCGCAGGGAATAGCGGTCGGTACCGGTATAAACCGATGTTCCGCTTCCCCAGTTAGCTTGTCCAATTAATTGGATGGTATTGTTCAATTTATAATATAAGGAGGTAGAGGTTTTAAAGGATTTAGCACCATAATCTACCAGATCTACTTCTTCGTAACCGGTTCTGGAAACCGCCTGGCTTGGTAATAGCCCGGGCGTATTGATACCGGCGAAGAAAGGTCTAAAGCGGGCATCGGTACTTAAAAATCCATTCAAAAGAGCTAAAGTAGCCGGATTGCTTTTAAAGGCGGCAATCTGGTCAGCCGTTGGATCCGAGCTTAAACCCATAGCGCCTTTTACAAAAGCAGAAGTACCGGCATTTAAAACGGAGTTGGCCACATTTCTCATGTTCTGGCTAACCTCATCTCCATACACATTGATACCATCGTAATTGGGATCTGTGCTTCTATTTCCATTTTTAACCATTCTAGCCACCCGGTCAAAATTGGTTAAGTTATTGGCCTGCCAGTCTTTAGCCTGCAGGTAAGAAATAGTAGTTTTAAATGCCACCCGGTTATTCCAGGCTTTAGCTAATCTAATGCCTACATCCTGAAAATCTTTGGAACCTTGAGTAATATCATTCAGGTGATTTAAGCCCGTTTTCAGTTGAAAACTAACTCCTTCAGAAGCGAATGGGTTCTTAGAAGACATCAGCATGGTTCCGTTCATTCCACCGGCACCATAAAGCGCCGAAGAAGCTCCAGGCAATAACTCCACATTATCTAAATCCAACTCAGAAATACCAATTACGTTACCCACAGCAAAGTTTAGTCCCGGAGCCTGGTTATCCATCCCATCAATAAATTGGTTAAAGCGGGTATTTCCATTCGAGTTAAAACCGCGGGTATTAATGGATTTGAAAGTTAAACTCTGCGCACTGGTTTCTACTCCTTTTAAGTTGGCCAAAGCGTCATAAAAAGAAGGGGCAGCGGTTTCCCGTACGGCCACCGAATTAACCCGCTCAATAGATACCGGCGATTCCAGAATCTTTTCAGGAGTTCGCGAAGCGGCAATAACCACTTCCTGGCCCAAAATTGCCTGAGTTTCTAAGGCAAACATCAGATTAGATACCGACCCGCTGATAGTTTGCGTGACCGTTTTATAACCCAAATAGCTCACCTCTATAGTAAAAGGCGTATTTTCTGAAGTTACAAATGAAAATTTTCCATTTTCGTTAGTAGAAGTGCCGATGGTTTTGCCTTTCACCGAAACGGCAACCCCGGCCAATGGCTCGTTGGTTTGTTTATCAATTACAGTTCCGGAAACAGTAACATTTTGAGCCCGGGCTATCTGGGCCGTTACTATGGAACTGGTCACTAAAAACAAAACCAGTAGGCTGGCTAATCGAGTAAAAATTTTACACATAGATTTAAGCTTGATTAATTGGTTAATTTATTTTTAAGTATTTAAACATAAGATTTATTTCAAGTTTAAACAATTTGATTTATTTTTTATGCATGCATAGTAAAACTTTCAAGAAAATAATTTTCTATTAATATAAAATCTTGTTTCTGGATTTTTTGAAACCAGACACATTTGTTAATTAATATAAT
>DASQIU010000111.1:0-6471 GCA_035631395.1 Daejeonella sp.
CCGCACTCAGCTTATAGTTTAGATCGTAAGGTTCAACCAGCGAGCGCTTCAAATAGATGGCCTGGTGACTAATACTCATGCCATATTTAAAACTTTTCCAGGTAAATACTTCCGGACTTTGATGCCGCCGGCGACCTAAACTCTGCCACTGCTCATTAAACATTTCCGTTTCGCCATAATAAATATCGGCATCAGGTTCAGTGCCAAAAACCTTGGCCACGGTTTCTGCATCATAAATCTCATCGCCCGAATTCATAAACAAAACATAATCGCCAGTAGCTAAGGCCAGACCTTTATTCATGGCATCGTAAATGCCGGCATCGGGTTCAGAAACCACTATGGCCAGTTGCTGCTTGTATTTGGAAATAATTTCCAGGGTTCCATCAGTAGAGCCGCCGTCAATAACCAGATATTCAATAGATGGATAGGTTTGTTTTTATACCGATAAAAGGCTGCGCTCAATATCGCGGGCATTGTTATAAACCACCGTAATAACGCTGAGTTTAGGCTGGAACATGCGGTTGCTTTAATAAAGATTGGTACAAGTTGAGGTGTTTGGCGGCAATTACCTCTTCAGAAAATTGCTCCATAATGGTTTTTCGGGCATTCGCATTTAATAATTCCCTATCGGGATGCTCAAAAATCCAGTGAATACCTTTGGCCAGATCGTCTGCTGAACGATATTGAGCCAGATAACCATTTTGTTGATGTGAAACCATATCCGGGATGCCACCCGTTTCAAAGGCCACTACCGGAGTGCCGCAAGCCAGACTTTCCAGCACGGTATTAGGCAAATTATCTTCCAGCGAAGGCGCTATAAAAGCATCGGCAGCGCTATAACACAAAGCCAGTTTTTCATCGTCAGAAATGGTGCCTAAAAAAGTGGTGTTGATGGCAAAATCAGGCAGATTTTTTTCATCCCGGTTGCCAAAAACCACCAGTTCTACTTGATCGGCATCCACCTGATACTCCTTCAAAAAAAGTTCAATGGCTTCGATCAAATACGGAGTGCCTTTATGCTGGTCTTTTCGTGAAGGCATAAATCCACTTAACAGGATAAATTTCTTACTCGGCAAGTTTAGTTTTTGCCGGGCAAACTGTTTTGCCGAAGGCTTAAAAATGGCGGTATCTAGTGTATTGGGAATATTGACAATTTCGACAGAACCCAAAAGCTTGCTTTTTTGCACCGAGCTGGCCATCCATTTACTGGGCGCCACAACGGTAAAATGCAGTTTTTGGTAGGCGGATTGCTTGTTTTTCCATACGCGGTGCGACCAATCGTTTGGTCCGGGATTTTTGAGCAAGGGACAATTGCCGCATTCATCCTGATAATTTTCGCAACTATAACGCACATGACAGCCACCGGTAAAGGCATTGCTATCATGAAAAGTCCAAACAATGGGCTTGCCCAATGCGGCTAATTGAGACAGGTCTATGGGCCTGAGAAAAGCGTGATTGATCCAGTGCAAATGAATAATGTCGGCATTGGCAAGTGCCGGGTGCCGGGAAATATCACGTCCCCAAACCGGCAGTGAAAACGGAACCGGAAGCGGTTTTTGAATCAGTTTGCTGGCATAACGCTCCAAAATAATTCCGGCTGCGGTAAACCACTTTCTAAAAAAGTTATTAGAAAATCTCTTGGTTAAGGGTTCTTTTTCGAACGAAAAATTAACCCAGACCTCCGATTCCAATCCTGCTTTGCGTAGGGCGGTATCCAGTCGCAAACAGGCTTTTCCGGCGCCTCCGTTATTTTGATACGTATTAAGATGAACAATTTTCACGCTGCTCAAAAATAGAAAATTCCCTTAGATGATTTGAATGTTGCGTTAAATGGTGATTTTTTCTCGGGGCTTTGTCATCAGTAATCCAGTTAGTTTAAACGAAAAACAGGTAAAATTAACCAGACATTAATTTTAAAATTAGGATATTCGGCACGATGAAAATCCTTTTTGCGATACAGGGAACCGGCAATGGCCATATCAGTAGGGCACGAGAAATTGTGCCTTTGTTAGAACAATATGGGCAGGTTGATTTGCTGGTGAGCGGAACACAGGCCGATGTGGCTTTAGATCAGCCTCTGGCTTATCGTTTTCATGGCTTTAGTTTTGTATTCGGCAGAAAAGGTAGTGTTAACCACTGGAAAACCTATAAGGGCATGAAATTGGCCCGATTAAGAAAGGATATTTGTTCCCTTCCAGTAAAAAACTACGATTTGATCATCAATGATTTCGAGCCGGTAACTGCCTGGGCCTGTCGCCTGCAAGGTAAAACCAGCGTGGCTTTAAGTCATCAGGCTTCATTTCTCTCCAATAAAACGCCGCGACCTTCAAAAGGCTATCATTGGGCCGAGATGGTTTTGCGGCATTATGCGCCCACAACTTATCAGGTTGGTTTTCATTTTAAACCATATGATGATTTTATCTATACTCCGGTTATACGCAGTGAAATCCGCAACCTGCAAACCCGCGATTTAGGACATATTACCGTTTATCTTCCTGCTTTTGATGAGCAAACTTTATTGCCTTATTTGAAACAAATTCCGGAAGTAAAATGGGAGGTTTTTTCCAAACACAGTTTAAAAAGCTACCGCGATGGAAACGTATGGGTTAGCCCGGTATCGCATCAGCAATATAACCAAAGTCTAGCCAATGCGCATGGACTATTAACGGGCGGGGGCTTTGAAGGACCTGCAGAGGCCCTGTTTTTAGGTAAAAAGGTATTGGTTATCCCTATGAAAAATCAATATGAACAGCAATGCAATGCGGAAGCCGCCCGCCAAATGGGCGTACCGGTGGTTCATCATTTAACGGTAGATTTTGTGCCCACTTTGCGCAAATGGTTATCAGAACCCTGGCAAATGGAGGTTGAATTTCCTAATCAAACAGCTCAAATTGTAGATGGCCTGGTAAAAAGATATACTTCTAATGCTCCATTTTTATCATCCGGGCATTTGTTTTAATATTGCACAAAAAAGGAAAGCTTTCCAGGTAAAAAATGATTAAACAATTTCGCAGCCTTCATCCTCTAAATATTATTTTGCTGTTGGTTATAGCTGTTCTTTTAAGAATAGGTATTCTCACCGATTTGCCTCCTGCGCTCGATTTTGATTATGCCGAACCTTTTACCAGACTTTTAATCGCCATTCCCATTGAGGAGGCTTTTTCGCCTTTGGCCAATGTGCTTATTGCCATGTTGCTTTGCCTGATTCAGGCTTTTATCTTCAATAATATTGTTAATGAGCACAATTTGCTGGGTAAACCCACTTTTTTGCCCGCATTATTATATGTTACGGCATCCAGTCTGATAAGCCCTTTTTTAGTGCTTAGTCCGGTGTTGATCTGTAATTTTTTAATCCTTTGGATGGTTAGCAAATTTTTGGGCATTTACCGGCGGGATGATGTGCGTTCAGTGATGTTTGATCTGGGCATGATTATAGGCCTGGGTACACTCATTTATTTCCCTTTTGTGGCTATGTTGCCCCTGTTATGGATCAGCCTGATTATTTTCAGAGCTTTTGACTGGCGGGAATGGTTAGTAGGACTTATCGGATTTGCAACCATATTCTTTTTCCTGGCCGTATTTTATTATTGGAATGATTCTTTAAATCAGTTTTATCGGATATGGCTGCCGCTTACATCCCAGTTTCCTACTAATTTGCATGTCAATCTGTACGATTACCTGGTATTGATTCCGGTGGCCATTATTTTTATCCTGGGAGTATTCCAGTTGCGAAAAAACTTTTTCAAAAGCTTTGTGCAAACCCGCAAGTCCTTCCAGTTGCTGTTTTTTATGTTTTTGGCAGGTTTACTATCCTTCTATCTTAAGCCAGAATTGCAGCTTTACCATTTCTTATTGTGCGCTCCGCCAGCTGCGGTTCTAATGGCCTACTACTTTTTATATGCCGGTAAAAAAAGGTGGATTTATGAAGGTTTATATCTGATTTTAGTGGCATTGATCGTTTATTGCCAGATTTTTTAAGCCCTATCGGGATATTTTGACAATCTTCTTAACCTTTTTTAACAAATACGCTCTTCATCAATCTCAAAATTTGAATAGCTTTGTGACATGAAGTTCGGTGTTGTTATTTTTCCAGGTTCTAATTGCGACGAAGACATGATCTACGTCTTAGAACACATCATGGGTCAGCAAGTTGTTAGACTGTGGCATAAAGATCATGATTTGCAAGGGGTAGATTTTGTGATTTTGCCCGGAGGGTTCTCTTACGGCGATTATCTGCGCTCAGGGGCTATTGCCCGTTTCTCGCCTTTAATGCAGGAAGTTATTCAGTTTGCCAATAAAGGTGGATACGTACTGGGCATTTGCAATGGTTTCCAGATCCTGACCGAGGCTGGCTTAGTGCCCGGGGCTTTATTGCATAACAGTACCCGGAAATTCATGTGTCATAATCTTTATCTCAAAACCGAAACAACTAACTCAATCCTCACGTCAGCCTTAGATCCTAAAAAGCCTTTGAAAATCCCGATTGCTCATGGAGAGGGAAATTACTTTGCGGATGCTGATACGCTGAAGAAAATACAAGATAACGACCAAATTTTGTTCCGCTATTGCGATGAAGCCGGAAATATTACGCACGATTCAAATGTCAATGGCTCTATTTTAAATATAGCCGGAGTTTGTAATGCTAACCGGAATGTATTTGGCATGATGCCGCATCCAGAAAGAGCTGCCGATATTTTGTTGGGCAACCAGGATGGTTTGGGCATTTTTGAGTCGATTTTAAAAACCGTTCATGCTTAATGGTAAACCTGGTTATTGATATAGGGAATTCCCGTAGCAAATTTGCTGTATTCAATAACCGTCAACTTATGCGGGTGGGCGTTCTGGATGCTGATCCCGTAGATCAGGTTCGTTTAATGCTGGGGGAATATGCTATTGAAAACAGTATTATTTCTTCTGTACGAAAGGACGTTACCCAGGTGGAGCAATTGCTAGAACAACATACATCCTGCATCAGGTTCTCTACAGCTTTGAAAACACCGGTTACCATTACCTATAAAACCCCCGAGACTTTGGGATTGGATCGTTTTGCAGGGGTAATAGGAGCTCAGGCTATTTTTGGGGGCCAGAACAGCCTGGTTATTGATGCCGGAACCTGCATTACTTACGATGCCATTAGTGCCGATAAAATATATGCCGGAGGTAGTATTTCGCCGGGTTTAAATATGCGCCTGCAGGCTATGCACACTTTTACTGGGCGTTTGCCGTTTTTGGAATTTAAAGAAGACCGGAAAGACTGGCAAGGAGTAGATACAAGCTCGGCCATGCTCTCCGGAGTACTGAATGGAGCCTTTTTTGAAGTGCTTGGTTTTATACAAGAATACAATTCACATTACCCTGATTTGCAGATTATCCTTTGCGGAGGCGATGCAAATTTTTTTGATACTCGGTTGAAAAATAGCATCTTTAGCCACAATTTTAAAGCCGAGCCGCATTTAGTGCTAATTGGCTTAAACGAAGTTATACATCAATATAATGATTAAAATTTCCAAACATATTCTAATAGCTGTTATTGCATTGGCATCGGTTTCTGCTTCGGCCCAAACTACTACCAATTCTCCATATTCTCAAAGGGGTTTAGGTGACCTCAAAGGTCTGCTGTTGCCTCAGAACCTGGGCATGGGTGGTATCAGCATGGGAGTGCGCAAACCGGGACCTTATTATAATATCAATCCGGCTAACCCGGCCTCTTATTCAGCACTTCAATTGACTACTTTTGACATAGGCGCAACTACCGATATTCGTCAGTTAAGCAAAGTTGGCACTTCTGAAAATAGCTTTAATGCCAGTTTAAGCCATATTACCTTTGCTGTTCCGGTTAACGCCAAATCTGCACTGAGTATTGGTTTGCTTCCATTTAGCGAAATGGGTTATCAGTTTAAAGTTGCATCCCAAATTGATACCAATAAAACAAACTTTATATACGATGGCGACGGGGGCTTATCTAAAGCCTATGTGGGGTATGGTTTCTCGGTATTGAAAAATTTAAGTATCGGGGCAAATTTGGGTTATGTGTTTGGTAACTTGAAAGAAAATCGCTCTGCGGTATTCCCTGATCAGCCGGCCGCATTAAATTCGCGTATTCAGGATAGCCGTAGCGTTGAAGGTTTTAGCTATGATTATGCTTTACAATATACTGCCAAATTAACAGATGCTACCAAATTGGTTATAGGCTATTCTGGTAATGCAGGCGGTAAGTTAAATTCAAAAAACTCTATAGTTAGTACCCATTTTCGTTTAGACGCTATGGGTAATGAGTCGCCGGCTTTAGATACAGTTTTCAATGCCGAGGGCACTCGTCAAAATCTGAAGCTTCCTTTAACTCATACCGTTGGTTTCGCTTTTGAAGGCACCAATAAATGGTTGGTAGGTATGGACGTTTCTTACGCCAAATGGTCTGATTTTAAGGTTGGAAATGTTAATGGCGGATTAAGTAATACGTATGGAGTTGCC
>DASQIU010000112.1:0-3109 GCA_035631395.1 Daejeonella sp.
ACAATTTCAAAACCATACTGTTTGGCAAGCTGCGTAAACTCCGAAATATGATGGTTAAAACAAGTTAAAATTTGCTGCCCTTCGGCGGTGTCAAACCTGGCTTTGCTACCCGAATATTGCTTAAATGGATGCAGTTCGCCAATGTACATATAACCTCCAGCAAGCAATGTTTGTGAAGCTTCGCTGAAAACATGGTCCAGATTTTCAATATGCTCCAATACCAGACTGAAGCTTACCAGTTGATACGAATTATGGCCAAAAGACCATTTTTGGGTAATATCGGCCTGCTGGAATTGCACTCTGGCTGAATCTACTTTTCCGATCGCTTTGGCCAACATTTGTTCTGAAAAATCAACGGCAGTAATCTGTTTTGCTTTAGTACACAACCACTGGGTATTTTTTCCTGTGCCGCAGCCAATTTCCAAACAAGAATCGAAAGAAATGCCTCCCAGAATTGTCCGCAAAGCCTGTGCTTCCAGATCCCGGGTTTTATTGTCGTTGGTATCGTATTGTTCCGACCAAATGTCGTAAGCCTGTTTGATGTTCATTGGATGCGATAAAGTTTGGGATAAAACTAAATAAAATAAAATCTGCGAAACAATCAGCGATATTTTCTCCCGCAGATAACGCTGATAAGCGCAAAAAAGAACGCGGAGATAAATTATGAATAAAAATCTACGTACCAAACCAGTGGGTTGTATTTTTCTCCCGCAGATAACGCCGATAGGCGCCGAAAAGAACGCGGAAATAAATTATGAAATAAAAATCTGCGAAGCAATCAGCGAAAATTTGCATCATCTGCGGGCTATATCTTTCCCAAATGAAGAAGAAAGGAAAAGCACAAACAATTTCAGCGCCCCAAAGGTATTTGGAGCATGGAAAAATTAGAAAAAACGTACTTAGAAAAAAGTATCAGCTATAGCCAATACATGCAAATGATGCATAAACTGGTGTCTAAAGAAAAAACCAGCGGCCTTGATCAATCTCCGGAGAAAATAGAATATACCAAATTGAATGAATACCGAATGATCCGCCTGGAAAAAACGGTTCATATCAATGAATACCTGGCACGTACCGTGCAATCTGTTTCCAAAAAATGGATCTGGATCATTCTGGCAGAGGCCTGGTGTGGAGATGTGGCGCAAAATATACCCGTTTTAGAAAAAATAGCCAACATCAATCCATTAATCAGCACGCATTATTTATTAAGGGATGAAAACCTCCCACTTATGGATCAATACCTCACAAATGGAGGCCGGGCCATTCCTAAATTAATTTGTTATGATGCAGAAACCCTGCTGCCTATTGGCCATTGGGGTCCCAGGCCACTTGCCGCCCAGCAATTAATGTTTGATTTAAGGTCGCAGGAACCGCCCTTGTCTTTCGAAGAGATCCACCAGCCCCTGCATAAGTGGTACACAGATAATAAAACGCATGATTTGCAAAATGAAATGGAAAGATTGATAAAAACCTGGATTGGATAAACCATATTTCTCCTCCAAAACAGCATCACCTTTTTGCAGATTACTCCAATTATTCTTAATTATGTCAGCATGAAAAGAACTTTCTTCTTAACGCTGGCCTTCATCTTCACTTTTAGCGCTTTTTCTTTTTCGCAGAAAACAGACCATTATACTTTATTAAAGCCCGATTGGGTTTTTGACGGAGAGAAAATGCAAAGCGGATGGGTGGTGCTTGTTAAGAATAATAAAATAGAGCAGGTAGGTAATATGAGCTTTAAATTACCAGAAGGCACAGAAATTCTGGAATTAAAAGGAACAACACTGTTACCTGGGCTAATTGAAGGACATTCCCATTTATTTCTTCACCCGTATAATGAAACCAGTTGGGACGATCAGGTTTTAAAGGAAACCAGGGCAGAACGTACGGCCCGGGCGGTAAATCATGCCGCAGCTACCTTAAAAGCCGGTTTTACCACCGTCCGCGATTTGGGAACCGAAGGCGTAATGTATGATGATGCCGGCTTGAAAAAAGCCATCGAAAAAGGTGTAATTCCCGGACCGCGGATGATCATTGCTACCCGGGCCATTGTGGCCAGAGGCAGCTATGGCCCTAAATCAGAATCTTTAGAAAATAATTATGGCCAGGGCGCTGCCGAAGTAGGCAATGCCGAGGAAATGAAAAATGAGGTAAGAACACAGATCTCCAAAGGCGCTGATCTGATTAAAATTTACGCCGATTACCGTTGGGGACGCAATGGAGAAGCCAGGCCTACTTTTACCGAAGATGAAATTCTGGCCGCCGTTAAAATAGCCAATAGCAGCAACCGGCCGGTAGTGGCTCATGCCTCAACAGCCGAAGGAATGAAAAGGGCCATTGCCGCCGGAGTATCTACCATAGAGCATGGCGATAATGGCACCGAAGAGGTTTTTAAGCTGATGAAAGAAAAAGGTGTGGCCTTATGCCCTACTCTGGCTGCCGGCGATGCCACCGAACAATACCGGGGCTGGCGCAAAGGAACCGACCCGGAAACGGAGCGTATTGCAAACAAGAGAAAAACATTCCAACTGGCTTTACAAAGCGGAGTAACCATCCTCATGGGCGGCGATGTGGGCGTATTTACGCATGGCGATAATGCCCGCGAAATGGAATTAATGGTTAACTATGGCATGAAACCCATAGAAGTTCTAAAATCGGCCACTTCGGTTAATGCCGATGCTTTTGGCTATGCAGATAAAATCGGACGAATTAAAAAGGGCTTATTGGCCGATTTGATTGCGGTAGAAGGTGACCCCTCTCAAGACATCCAGAAAATCCGAAATATTAAACTGGTGATGAAAGATGGTGTGATTTATAAATAAATGCGGATTACGCAAATCAGCGGAACAATCTGCGTCAATTCGCAAGTTAGCCACAATATATCGAAAAAATGATCGTAATAGTACCTATCAGAGCAACTGAAACGGAGATAGAATTTCCAGATTATGAAGTTTTTAAAAAAGATATAGTTAGTTTTAGTCTCAAAAAAGACCTAATAACTTTACTCAATTATGAAGATGAACGAATTCTGGATATTAGCTTTGAAGTAAAAGATAAGAACGACATTTTAAAAAACTCATTTTATAAAAAACATTTCGCAAGCAAAAAA
>DASQIU010000113.1:0-17211 GCA_035631395.1 Daejeonella sp.
AAATATCAGTAGTTCAAATAATGAAAGCAAATCACAACATACGTGCATTTAATGAACATTTTACCGTGTTGTGTTAAATATCAGTAGTTCAAAGAATGAAAGCAAATCACAACGCTTCTTTGTCGTAATCCCAAATAAAGAACGTTGTGTTAAATATCAGTAGTTCAAAGAATGAAAGCAAATCACAATTAATAAGGTCTCTACTGCCCTTATATCCGGCGTTGTGTTAACAGCAGTTCTAAGTTGAAGCCTAAACTATTAGAATCGGGCTCTGTTTTATAAACATGAAAACAGAGCAATCACCTCCCCTCGTTCATGAGCTCATTCAGCTTATCACCCATGGCAATGCCCACGCTCCGCTTGAAGAGGCTCTGGAAGGCTTACGTCCGGAGTTGCGTTGCCAGATCCCGGAAAAACTGCCGTATAGCATTTGGCAGGTGCTAGAGCATATCCGCATTACCCAATGGGATATTGTAGAGTTCTGTTTATCGGCTAGCCACCAGTCGCCTAAATGGCCGGATGGCTACTGGACCGCTCCGGTAAAAACGGTGGACGATAAAATCTGGAAAGCCTCTCTGGCACAAATTCAGCAGGACCGGGAACGTTTCCTTGCCCTTTTACGTGACCCGGAAATAAATCTGTTTAAACCTTTTGCACATGGCGAGGGGCAAAACCTATTCCGGGAAGCCCTGCTCATTGCCGACCATAATTCCTACCATATTGGCCAGATCATTATAATACGCAGACTGCTGGGGAATTGGGGTTAAGGGGATAATCCACCAGGTTCATTTTTCGGTTTCATCCTTTTTCTTAGAGAAAAAGTCGAATTTGGTAATCCAGGATATTTGCGCCATGTGTAAAAAACGAAGGTCTTTTTGTTTGTTGCGCACCAAAATATCCTGGTAATAGCCCAACTCCAGTTTGCCGGCTTTCCCCATATAATAGCCTACACCTGCAACAGTGATGTTTTGACTATAGGTAGCATTTTTTTTGCCGGTTAAACTAAAATAGAATTCATTGGATGTGCTCAGGTAGAATTCCTTTTCTTCCAGGGTAGGTCCCTGCAGGGGCATATTAAACCCGATCTGATAACGCAGAATAGTAGAAAGAGGGTATTTATTGGCTTGCCGGTCTTCTATAAACGCTTCCACAAACCGGAACCGGTTGGTTATTTTACCCCTTCCCACCGGCAAAGCCAAAACAGCCTGCTGCCAAAGCAAATGCTCATTCACATAATTATTATTAAATGGATTATTCCGCTGGTAGGTGTAACTGGCAGCAAAGTTTAAGTTAGGCGAATAAGTATAAATGATACTGGGTTGAACATACAATACCAAATCGGTAGCCGGATACTCCACCCCGCTTATTTTTTGATTAAAAGCATCCACAATACTAAAAACCAGTAGATTATAATCCAGCCTCTTACTGATCCTTCCGGTTTGATTAAAGGTTGGATCCAGTCCGTAAAAATGAAGATCCTGCGCCATCACCAGATTGCAGAATAAAAGAAAAGCCGGCAATAAGCCTGTCTTTTTGAAGATGCGCCAGTAATACATATCCTTTGTTTTTCAAAAAACAAAACTCGATTAAGGTTCAGTAGGAATAGGTTCCAAAAGAATCTCCCGCTTACTCACAAAATTTCCCAGCTTATCGAAATAGATCTCATAAAAGCTTCCGGATTTTCCAGCACGCCCCTTTACACGGATCTCATAAAAAGGATCAGACTGCGGGTTGACTTCATGCGACTCTAAAATGTAATAACGGCTAAATAAACTCTGCAACTTTGACTGAATAGCCGATTGCACCTGGGCTGGAATTTCCTTAAACAAAACCTGAACTCCTTCTTTAAACAAGGTATCGTTCTGGAATTTAAGCGTGTATTTATCATGCTGAGAAGTGAATCTGCTTTCTATAAAAAGTGTGTCTTTATTCACTTCCCGGTAATATCTTATGTTTGAGGCATTGGGGAAGTGCAAATGAATGTAACTGCTTATTTTGGGTGGCACCTTCATCTTAGAAATGCCCCTTTCTCCCTGTCCCAATAAAATAAGGCTATGAATAAGTAGAACGCCAAGCAGACTGATCATTTTCATTGAATTCAAGACTTAAAAAACACCTTATTATTGATTATTCCCTTCCGGGGAGACGTTAAAAAAACACCATTTAATGCTTGAAAAACAAAAAAACTGCCGTCCTGTTTAAAATTACTAAGGGAAAAGATTCCGAAGATGATGTTGGACAAAATGAAATCATCAGAAAAAATCTATTCGCCAAAGCATCTCTCCTCTCATCCGACTCCTGTTTTCTTTAGCTTGGTTAAAATCTCTCCTATATCTGCTTGATTAATCAAAGCAGATCTGCTTTTCAGTAAACGAATTTAGCTCTGTAATGTTAAATGCATAATTGTTTGTTGCCAAACAAGCATTACGATAAACAATGATTTAATCATAAACGCTATGAAAACAAGATTACTATTATTGGTCATCATCAGCCTGATTGGAGGACATCTTCATGCACAAAATGCAAAAGCAATATATGTGGGCGTTCAAGGAGGATTAAGCATTCCTAATTTAACGGCCGGAGGCAGCAATACCAATCCGCTGAACACCGGCTATGGCTCCAGATTGGCGCCGGGATTTGCCGCATTTATCGAGTTTAAAATTTCCAGGTTTTTTTCCATCCAGCCCATGGTAGAATACTCTTCGCAGGGCGGCAAAAAAAACGGATTTCAAGCCTTAACTACACCCGATGATCTGGCGCCGCTATTTGGGCCAAATCCACCTCAATTCCTCTTCGCCGATTACAAAAGCGTTGCCAAGATCAATTACTTAATGGTACCCATACTGGCTAAATTTGGATGGAATTTAAATCAAAAAAGCCCCTGGCATCTCTTTTTTAATGTAGGACCTTTTGCTAGCTACTTATTAAATGCCCACCAGATTACCCGTGGCACCAGCACACTGTTTTTGGATGCCAATGGACAGATACCCGTTCCTGACCCACAAAACCCCGGTTCCAACTTAGTCATTCCATTAGATGCTAACACCAATATCAGATCTGATTTACACCGATTCAATTTTGGTGTGGAAGGCGGTCTGGGAATAGCTTATCATATCCATCAAAGCAGCATATTTATTGAAGGTGGTGGCAACTATGGATTCCTCAACATCCAGAAAGGAACAGCCAATGGCAAAAACAATACGGGCGCCGCAACTGTAATGCTGGGCTTTGCCCATAAGTTATGACTCTATTTTCCGGATTATAGTTTTAAAGTGTCTGAAAACTTGCAATTAGTCACACCGGAGCTTGTCGATTGTGAGCGCCCCATGGTTCGACAAGCTCACCATGACGTATACAAGCTCACCATGAGGTTACAGACTAAACATGACGTTCAACCTTACCATAACATCCGACAATTTCAGAAATAACAGATAAGCGCAAAATTTCAGACACCCGGGATTCTAAATCCGTCCGCTAAACCTAGCGCTCAAAAATCAGGGATTCGGCTTTAGCTCCCAATTCGGCTAAAATTTTGGTGATATCGGTTACGAACTGTACCGGGCCGCACACATAAAAACACTGATCAAAGTTCTTCACCGCATCAATCAGGTAACTTTTATCTATCTGGCGTTCCCGGTAGCCCATTACATTTTCGCGGGTATAGATCACGTGAAAATCAGAACCCAGCATATCGCTAAATTCTGGCCGCAGAATAACATCATCAGAACCCTTAGCCGAAAATATGAGCGAATTGCCATAAATTTTACCGTCTTTTTGCAGTTTCCGAAGTATGGCAATAAAAGGAGTAACTCCCGCCCCGCCGGCAATAAAAACGCCAGGCTTTACATACTGAATAGTTCCCCAGGGTTCACGGATGATCAGTTCAGCACCGGCATTAATATGTCCCAGCTCTTTAGTTACCCCATCATGGTTTTCGTAAATCTTGATGGTAAACTCCAGATAATCCCACTGGTTGAGGCTGGTAAATGAAAAAGGACGCTTCAACTCCTTAAATCCAGGCTTATTAATGGATACTTCAGTAGCCTGTCCGGGCTCAAAAACATAACCGGCTGGCTTTTCAACCATAAAACGTTTTACATCATGTGTAATATACTCGGCACGTAAAATTTTAACAATATATTCTCCCATTATTGAATTCTGATATGGGGTAATTTCCTGAAACTATTTTTAAAAAACAAGCTTAAAAAGAAAATCCGCTAAAGATAAATTAAACCAGCGCAAACAGATTCTGGCTGCATACCTGTTCATTTAATGAACAACAACATTCCATTTTTCTTTTAGACAGATAAGGGCTGCTGCAATTCCAGCAAGAAGCTTGGGACTCTTCAGACTGATTGAAACCAAAAATATCCATAATAAAACTGGAACTTATGGCCGGATTTTGGGATTGAAAAACTACCTGATTGGCCAACACGGATACTTCGCCTATAAAATTAAATCCTGCTTTTAAGATTCCACGTTGCGAGGCCCGGTTTTCAGGCGCATGCATGATCCAAAAACAAGAAGTTTTTGATTGTTCCAAGGCGATAATGCCCTGCAATAAATGAGGATAAATACCCCGCCCCCGAAAACTCTCTAAGGTTCTGAAATTCCACAAATACGCCTGGTTAAAAGGCACAATAAATTCATGGTCCAGCTCTCCAATTTTAGCCTTCCCTAAAGCCAGCCAGCCAAATGCAACCGGTATATGGTCTAAATAAGCAACATAAGCTTTATGGTCGTTCAGAAGCCGGTTTCTAGCCTCATCAAGAGATATCTGACCTAAAATCGACATCAATAAGGGATCGTCATTTTCCTTTACTTCCAAACCTGGAATAGCCGAAAGCGGCGACAAAGAATCTTGTTTGGTAAATAAATACAGCATTTTAATTATTTATTTAAGGATATTAGATTTAAAAATTTAAACAAAAAGAAGGCGTTTAAAAACGCCTCCCTCTCTTTGAATTACTTCCTCATTTTTCCGTCATCCGCGGGAGAAAACTTAACCCGCAGACAACGCTGATTTACGCTAACAACCGCAGATTACTGGCAGCAAGTGCATCCGCAGGTACATCCTTTTCCAGGGCAGCTATCGCCACATTTACAAACCTGACAAGTACAAGTTGAAGTAGTACAATTAGAAATTTTGATTGATGATTCCATGATGTTTTTTTATTTTATGGTTTAACAATTAATTTAATGACACAAAAGTACCGGCTCAACCAGAGCTTCACTTTACACAAAAGGCGGCCAGATTTATATAATTTTGGATGTACTGATTTATCTCTGAGATTATTGGGATGTATTTATATTAGTGTTTTAAAAAAGACCAGATTTTAACAATCGATCATGACGGAGTTATATATTAAAAACATGGTTTGCCAACGCTGCATGCAGGTGGTAGAAGAGTTAATTGGAAAACTAGGTTTGCAGGCTTTGGAAATTCACATGGGACTGGTAAAGTTAGCCCAAAGTCCAGATCCAAATACCCTGGCTGATTTGGCCTGTAATTTACGCCAACATGGATTTGAATTGCTGGACAGCACCCGTATGCGGATAATAGAACGTCTTAAAAACATCATCATCCAAAAAATCCATCATGCCGATAATCTAGACATAAAAGTGAATTGGTCTATTCTTTTATCAAATGAGTTAAACCAGGATTATAATTCTTTAAGCACTTTGTTTTCTTCTGTAGAAGGTATTACCCTGGAACAATATATCATCCGCCAAAAAATTGAGCGGGTAAAAGAATTGCTTTTTTACGATGAACTGAACCTTAGTGAGATTTCCTATAAACTGGGATACAGCAGTGTGCAGCATCTTTCCACACAATTCAAAAAAATTACCGGACAAACGCCCTCTAAATTTAAACTCTCCCGCGAAATAGAAAAGGTACGCAAACCCTTAGATTCTATCCTGTAAATTATATAAAACTTACCAGGAATTTTATAATAGCTAACCGCAGCAACCGGGCCATATTTGCAGCTCACAAATTTTGGTAAGATGCAAGATCAACAAACCCTTTCTGTAAAAGGCATGGTATGCAATCGCTGCATAACTGTTCTAAAATCTTCATTGGAGGAACTTTCTCTGGCGGTATTGGATATTGGTTTAGGAAAAGTAACCGTTTCAGGACTCAGCCATTTAAAAAGCCCTGCATTACTTGAAGATACCATCAAGGCCCTTGATTTTGAAATCATTCCTGGCAAGGAAAGCAAATTGGTAGCCGACATCAAAAACATCATCCATGAGGTTTTTAAAAATCAAACCTACCGGGATTCCAAAGTAAAATTCTCGCAATTGCTTTCAGAAAAACTGAATTTGAGTTATGACAATTTAAGCTCCATATTTTCTAAAGCAGAAGGCCTTACACTGAGCTCTTACATCATCCATAAACGAATTGAGAAAATAAAAGAATATCTATTACATACCGATATTTCCTTAACCGAAATCGCCTTTTTAATGGATTATAGCAGTGTTTTTCATTTATCGCATCAATTTAAAGTGGTTACTTCCTTAACTCCGTCGCAATTCAAACAAATAAATTTCGCCCAGCATATGCAATCATTGGCTTTAAATTAACTCTGGCTGTTTTAATAACATCCTCGAAACTGTTTGTAAACCAGAATGTTTTTATAAGACCTCCATCGGGATTCAAAATGATATTAGCTAGTCTTATTATTGACTGGACCTTAATGCCCACTTACAACACCATCATGGCCTTAGCGGCAGGCGCAGGATTGTGTTCCATTGCCCGAACGGCCAGGAAAGCAAACGAAAAAAAAGAAATCAATCCGGAAGGCTGGGCCATTAATTTCGGCACTTTGGGCTTGATACTTTTTCTTACCGGCCTGCACATGACGCTCACCTGGCCCATGGCAAAATATTTCCCGTTTGACAATATCATTTTCGGCGAACCTTCTGTGGGTTTTGGGGCCATTTTATTAATGCTGGCTTTTTATACCTGGAAAAAAGCCGAAATTATTAGAAAAACCGAAAGCCCGATTGCAGAAATGGCGGTAAATATTCGGCACCTGCGCTATTTTTTATATGGATTGGGTTTAGCTTGCATTGCTATTGCCTTTGCAGGAGTAATATTTCAATTATTTGCAGCGCCACCCGAAGAACCTATATCGGGTTGGTTTGCTGATTATCCCATGTTGGAAGCCACTGCCATTTCTTCGCTCTATGCTATGATCGGAGTTTCGGCATTGCTTACACCCGGCATTCTGGACCAATTTGCTGAGCAAAAAAAATCTTTCTATTCTTCTAATCAAAAAGTGGCCTATGTATTCATGATGGTGTCAGGTGGCGTGTGGATAGCATTTGGCGCACTGAATTTCTTTACTCATATCGGATTGATTATTCATACGATGAAATAAATTAAAAAATGAACCCAAAACCTTATCCCGTCTCTTTCTCTCATGTGGGCATTACGGTACCGAGCCTGGAAAAGGCTTTAGATTTTTATTTGAATGTGATGGGCTGGTACCATATTGCCGGGCCAATTACAGTGAATGAAAATGACACCAACAGTTTGCTTACCCAAATAAGCCTGGGCATTTATGGCACCGGCTGGAAGCAATTTCAATTTGCTCACCTATCATCTGCAGATGGTATTGGACTGGAAATATTTGAATTTGCCAATAATGATACTCACACATCGGTAAATACCGCGTTCAAAACCGGCGTTTTTCACTTCTGTGTTCAGGATCCGGATATTGAGGGATTAATAAAACGAATAGTAGATGCCGGTGGTAAACAAATGTCGGCAATCAGGGAAATAGCGCCCGGTAAAAAGCCTTACAAAATGGCTTATACACAAGATCCTTTTGGAAATATGATTGAGATATATACGCATTCTTACGAATTACAAAACCTATAGGAATAGCAGATATTTGCAATCTAAATCTTAGAAAACACAATCCAGTCATCCCCTGTTTTTCTTATGAAACTGTGTAAATCAGTGAAAAATCAAAAAACATGAAAACAACAATGAGGGGACTGGTATACGGCGGACCAGGAAAAATCGAACTAAAAGAAATACCCAAACCCGGTATTGAAAAACCAACAGATGCCCTGGTGAAAATTTTAAAAACCACCATCTGCGGAACCGACTTAGGCATTCTACATGGCAAAACACCTACCGTTAAGCCGGGTACCACGCTGGGCCATGAGGGTGTTGGCGTGATTGAGGAAGTGGGCACAGGTGTTAGGAGTTTTAAAAAAGGCGATCACGTCATCATTTCCTGCATCACCTCTGATGGCACCTGCGAATATTGCAAAAAGCAAATGTATTCGCATTGCGAAGATGGTGGCTGGATACTGGGGCATTTAATTAACGGTACGCAAACAGAATATGTACGCATTCCGCATGCCGATAACAGCTTGCATCATATTCCGGCAGGATCTGATGAGGAGGCCCTGGTTATGCTTAGTGACATATTACCTACCGGCCACGAAATTGGCGTACTGAATGGACGTGTAAAACCCGGAGATACCATTGCTATTGTAGGCGCTGGCCCCATAGGCATGTCTGCCTTGCTTACTTCGCTATTCTACTCTCCCGCAAAAATTTACATGATTGATCTGGATGAGAACCGCCTGCAAGTAGCCAAAAAATTTGGCGCTACAGATGTGATCAATTCCGGAAAAGAAGATGCGGCAAAAAGGATCATGGCGGAAACTAAAGACGGTGTTGATGTAGCTATTGAAGCTGTTGGCTATCCGGCTACATTTGATGTATGCCAGAACATTATTCGCCCGGGCGGACATATTGCCAATGTGGGTGTTCATGGCAAACCTGTGGATTTTCAAATCCAAAACCTCTGGATCCAAAATATTACTATAACAACTGGTTTGGTTAATACCAACACCACTCCTATGTTGTTAAAAACGGTTATGTCCGGCAGAATTGACCCTACTAAGCTCATAACCCATCATTTTAAACTGGATGATATACTTCATGCGTATGAAGTATTTGGTAATGCATCAAAAGAAAAAGCAATGAAGGTAATCATAGAGCCCTAACAAGAACTTATAAGCCTGGTAATCTCCTTATTAAAGAAATTATCCAAATTTTTTGCTCGCAACCGATAGCCTTAAAAAGGAGTCCGGACGATGTGCAAAAAGCATCCTGAAAAATTTAAAAAACATTTTATTTCCATGAAATAGCATTAATTTTGAGCCACAGGTTTTGTGAAGTCCGCTATCTAAGCAAAATTTCTGTAGAAGATCGGGCAAGCCGATATCGATGAAGTGGATCCAAAACATATCGCCAGCGGTTTACCGTTAACCATTAGGCATTCATTCCATATAAATAATACTGCATGAACGTGGCTGTAAAGGATGTGATTCGTCGTGAGATAAAATCATTATTTGAATTAAAAAAAACAGAACGGCTTTGGCATATTCCTATGCTGGCATCCTTATGCACCGGCATACCTTTATTGGCCGGACTTTATTTCAACAGGCTGAATTACGGAATATTGTCATGCATGGCGGGGCTGGTTATCTTATATCTGCCGTCCACAACCATAGCCAATCGTATGATTACTTTGCTGACTTGCTCTTTTGGCTTCATGATTTCCTTTACCATCGGCATTGTGTTCAGTTTCAATCCCATGGTTTCTTCCCTGATTTTTGGCCTGTGGGCGCTCAGTATTCATTGGGTTACTATTTATTTTCGGATGAAACCTCCGGGGAGTTTCTTTTTCATCATGCTTGCCTCTATTGCCAGTTGCATGCCTTTTGATTTAAAAATGATTCCAACCCGCATAGGGCTGATTGGAATGGGCGCCATGCTGGCCTGCGTACTGGCCTTTTTTTATAGTCTGTACATTATCAAAAAATATCCGCCCCAAAGCAAACCTATCCGCATAAAGCGGCCCAGCAGGTATGCCAATATCATCGAATCTGCCACAGTTGGCATTTTCATGGGTGGCTCATTGCTTATCGGACATCTCCTCCGCCTACAAAATCCTTACTGGATTCCTATTTCCTGTGCGGCAGTAATGCAGGGTGTAAGCCTGCACCATATTTGGCAAAGAAGCGTGCAACGCATTCTGGGCACATTTATCGGCTTAGGCCTGGCCTGGCTATTATTATTTTATCTTAAGATGACCCCTCTAAACTTGTGCCTGAGCATATTTGTACTTCAATTTATTATTGAAATGCTGGTTGTACGGCATTACGGGCTGGCCGTAATTTTCATTACACCGATGACCATATTTCTGGCGGAGGCCGGCAGCGCCATGACGGCCAATCCCAATACATTGATATCGATCCGTTTTTTTGATATCGTTCTGGGCAGTCTGATTGGCGCTATCGGCGGATGGTTCCTGCATCATCAGCAATTGCGGCATACTGTAGAACGGCAGATCCGCAAAACAAGGATTTCCATTTTGCGGAAATCTTAAGGGTCGCTTGCTGTTCTCGGCTTTTTCTATCCGACTGAAATCTCCTTTTTTAAATAAAATAAAACTCAGCTAATAATTTTATAAAACCTTCCAGCACTTTTGTAGTTATGGGTATTGTTTAACGTCTTCGAACAATACTTAATATGCTGAAGAAAACTTTTACTTTCTGCTTATTTATTTTTATATCCAGTCAACTTACTGCTCAATCTATTTATCAACCCTATTCTTACCAGTTTTATCAGAAACTAAACTCAACCGTTTACTCCACTAAATACCGGATTCATACCGCGGTAAAACCTTATTTGGTTGATGATTCATTGCTGGTACATGCCTATGATTCATTAATAAATTTGCAGGTAGATACGGCCAGAAAAGGATGGATTTTAAAAAA
Source organism: Daejeonella sp. (assembly GCA_035631395.1). Lineage (GTDB taxonomy): Bacteria > Bacteroidota > Bacteroidia > Sphingobacteriales > Sphingobacteriaceae > Daejeonella. The sequence goes on from DASQIU010000113.1 coordinate 10,813, forward strand.
ATTATTTGACCAGCACCTGTTTGAACTGAAGGGCAACAACTATACTTTTTACGCCGATGTGCTGCCGGATTTTCAAATTGGCCATGATCAGTCTGCCCGAACACCTACCTGGTTAAACACCAGAGGTTTTCAGTTTGGAGTAACTATCGGCAAGAATTTTTCTTTGTATACCAGTGGCTATGAAAATCAGGCCTTGTTTCCAGAGTACGTTAACAATTATATTTCCAGCTCTGGTATTATTCCCGGGCAGGCAAACAAAGGGCGTGGAAGAAAAATAAGCGATTGGGCCTACACCTCGGCCATTGTTTCTTACACTCCGAGCAAATATCTTAATATCGCCATTGCTTATGATAAAAATTTTATTGGCGATGGTTATCGCTCCATGCTATTATCTGATGTATCGGCCAATTACACCTCCCTTAAACTTACCGGAACTCTGGGCAATGTAAAATATATGAGCATGTGGTCGTATATGATTGATCCTCTGGCGCCCAAATTAGCTCCAGACCGCGGAACGGGCGACAGGCATAAATGGGGAGCTTTTCAATACCTGGACTGGAATATTAATAAAAGAGCTTCCATAGGCCTTTTTCAATCAATTTTATGGCCCCAATCCGGTCAGGGAGGTCGTCGCGGCTTTGACATGAATTATATGAATCCTATCATATTTCTCAGGTCTATAGAATTGGCCAATACCACCTCGCCGGATAAAAAGCATTTTGGCTTTAATGGAAAATATAAATTGCTAAACAATCTTTCTATTTACGGCCAATTTTTACTGAGCGAATTTACCGCCAAAGAGTTTTTTTCTAATAAAGGATACTGGGCCAATAAATGGGGCGCCCAACTGGGCTTTAGAGGCTTTGATGCTTTTGGCATAAAAAGGCTGAATTATCTGGCTGAATATAACCTGGCCAGGCCTTATACCTATGCCCATTTTGAAGAAATAACCAGTTATTCTAACTATGGACAAGCCCTTGCTCATCCATTTGGGGCCAATTTCCGTGAACTGGCAAGCATCTGGAACTACTCTGCCGGGCGCTTCGATTTCTCCGGACAGGGAAATTACGGACGCTATGGTTTAGATGCTGACGGAGAAAACTATGGGAAAAATATTTTTGCTCCGTATGGTACCCGCCAAGCGGATTACGGCAATAACATTGGCCAGGGCATTTCAACCAGTTTATATTATCTGGATGGAAGAATTTCTTATCTGATGAACCCAAAATACAACCTGAGGATAGAATTAGGCGGCATTTACCGAAATGAAAAGAATGCGCAAATGAACCATAAAACTTCCCTGGTTATTTTAGGATTGCGCAGCTCATTCAGAAACCTTTATTATGATTTTTAGCCCTTGATTTTACATTCAATGCCGATCTTTCATATCGTGTCCACGCTGCTTAACTAACTTATTATAAATTCCAAAGAGCAAGAAAGGCGCCGCCCACTGCCCAAAAAACAAGCTTACATGCTTCTTACCTACTATTTGAAAGGAAAGGGAAACTGCCATAGCAGCTACTGATGCCCACAGGAACATCTGAGAGGGAACTTTTGCGGTTTGTTCCTCAATCTTTTTGGTCATCTGACCTTCGGTTTGCATATCGGTGGTGGTTTCCATAAACTATTTATTAAAAATAAAAAATAGAATAACTCATAAGGGTAGTTGAAGTATCCTTGGGATTTCAGCTTCTCAGTACGTTGATTTCAGCTTCCAGGTATATCAGGTTTAGAAGAAAAAAATAAACCATTAAAAGTCCTTTAGATAAAATCGATCCAACCGTTAACGTCTCTGTTTGGAAAAAAATAAAGCTTATGAATTATCCGTTGTTTTTATCAACACTGCTCTCATCTTTATTGTTTTTGTTTTTATACCCCTTGCAAGTACCTAACATTAATTTTCTTGCTTAAACCAAATGTAAGCGTAGTTATTCTTTCGGTTCAATAAGGCAGATAGCCCCAATATTGGTCCAATGGCCAGTAGCAAGTAAATATATTGGGGATTTATCTTGTCTGATAAGTAACTAACAAATTGAATACTGATAATAGTAATTGAAAATCCAATACTATTTACGATGGTGAGAGAAGTACCTATTGACTCCTCTGGAGCGTTTTGGGCAACTAAAGTTGAAAATAAAGGGGAGTCCGCAACAACAACAAGGCCCCAAATGAATAAGAATGTAATGAATAAAACAACTGAATTAGAAAACAGAAAAAGCGGTGAAGCTAAACAACATAAGCAGGATAAAAACAGTGAGATCGTAGCTATTTTTTTTACACCATATCGCGAAATTATTCCGCTAAACACACAAGCAATTCCACCAGATCCAATTATCAGGAATGAGAATAAAGAAACATTCAGGTTTACACTCGGGTAATGTTGGTTATAAGTAGTAAGTATTACTGGTATCAATGCCCAGAAGGTATACAACTCCCACATATGCCCGAAATATCCAAATGATGCCGAGCGAAATTTCTGATTTCTGAACCCTTTTATAAAAGCGGTAATTTTTAATTTTTGACCTGATTTACGGTAAGGACCATCAGGTACAAACAATAAAATGGCAAGTCCTCCCAATAAGGACAACGTAGTAGTTAAATATAAAACAGACTTCCAGGGAAAACCCATTGTAAAGTTTTTTAACAAATGCGGGAAAGCCGTTCCAAGAACCAATGCACCCACTAAAAAACCCAAATATTTTCCAAGCCCACCTTGAGAATAATCAGAAGCTATTTTCATTCCAACAGGATAAATTCCGGCAAGAAAAAAGCCCGTTAAAAATCTAAATAAAAGTATCTCGGTTGAATGAATATTGTTAATTACGATCCCGAGATTAAAAAGTCCGGCCAGGATAGAGCTGATGAAAAAAACAACTGAGGGAGAAAAACGATCGGAAATATTAAAAATGGCAAAAGCTAAAGTTCCGGTAATAAAGCCAAATTGGATTGCACTTGTTAGATAGGCTAAAAAATTTGATTCAAGATGCAAGTCATTAATGATGTTGGATATAATTGAATTTCCTGCAAACCAAAGTGAAGTACAAAAAAACTGTGAAACAACTATAATTGGTAAAACGGATTTCATTAAGGTCTTATTTATTTTATTACGCCTAACGTACGGCTTTGCATCTAGATGCACAAATACCCACATTGTTATTCTTCTCTCCCATCAGATAATTTGGATTTATCATGAAAATGATTAACTATGTTTCTGAAGGGAACCTTAGAAAAATACACCTCCATAACAAAAACTACCCGGAATGCCGATTAATTTACACAACATACAGGTTACCAAAGCATCAGGACAAAAAGCGCCATTCGATAAAGGACGATTGAAGCAATCTTTATTACGGGCAGGAGCGGCGCCAGAACAAGCCAATGAAATTTTAGCCAAAGTAATGGATCTGCTGGTGGAAGGAATGTCTACACGAAAAATCCATAAAACCGCCTTTCGCCTGTTGCGGAATTTATCACGCCCGGTGGCTGCCAGGTATAAACTGAAACACGCCATTATGGAATTAGGCCCCTCCGGCTTCCCTTTTGAACAGTTTATTGCCGAACTTTTGAAACACAGAGGTTATAAGGTTCAAGTGGGCACTATTGTAAAAGGTTTTTGTGTGAACCATGAGATAGACGTAATTGCTGAACAGGACGAAAATCAATTCATGATTGAATGCAAATTTCATAACCGCCTGGGGTACATTTCGGACATTAAGATTCCGCTTTATATTCATTCCAGGTTTCTGGACGTAGAAAGACAATGGATAAAATCAGATGCCCAAAAATTATATCAGGGATGGGTAGTCACTAATGCCCGATTTTCAAAAGATGCCGCCCAATATGGCCAATGTATGAATCTCCATTTAGTGGGCTGGGACTATCCCCAATACGAAGGTTTAAAAGAATGGATCGACCATTCGGGATTATACCCCGTAACCTGCCTCACCACCCTGACCAATAAAGAGAAACAAACTTTATTGGACAAAAAAATAGTGCTCTGCAAAATGCTGAATCATAACCAAACCCTACTGGAAAGTATTGGCATAGAACCACCCCGGCTTCAAAAAGTACTGGACGAGTGCTTTGTTTTATGTGAAAAATTACAAACGATTTCATACTGATGGACTTCTAAGGGAACTCCATCTGTCCGACTTTGAAGAGAAGTGATAAACCTCGAAATCAGCTATCGGTAGTTTAATGGAAAGTGAGCCTCAGACTCTCATTTATTTCTGAATCCTTAGTGCGATACGCCCAATCTATTAATTTTGAATAAAAAAAGTTTTACCTTAGATTAAATCTATCTTCAGTCTTACATAAATTAGACTATATGAGAGCTTTAATTAAAATAAGCGTTATCGTTATTTTAATAATGGCGATAGGGAGTAGCTGCGAAAAAGACATAGTTGCGACTGAAATTAAGCCTTGCAACTTGTCAAATTCAATTAAATCTGCTTCAAATCTGCATGGGGTTGTTGGGCTTAATTCTTCTGTCAATTCGTACGCCATTCATGTCAGTATCCAGGGCACGTATGACTCACAGGATGTTGGGTTTGTGTGTAATCTTCCAGAAAAATATCGTGTTGATGGGTTAAAGATTGTATTTAGTGGAAAATACTTCAAATATGAAAATAAGGATTTACAACAGATTCCGGGTCAATCCTACTATATATTGGAATTGGATGAAATTCAGGTAGAAGCAAATAATTAAAAACATGTAATGAACGATAATGAGGGACTATCGATGTTGAACCGGTCTCCGTCCTGCTGGTAAATACATTGCCTATAGGCGGTTATTTTTAAAGTTATTTTTTGAGCCTCTATTTTAAGACCGTAACCAAATGAAGAACTTGTATCTCCTTCTAAGTATGTTAGTCGTATGCATGCTTACAGCTTTTAGTTGTAAAAAATCTGAAATTAATTGTTCCCCTGTAAGCCTAAAAACGATTGATTTGTCTGATCCGGCCTATATACCCCTCTTAGGTTCAAGAGTAGAGGATAGATTTTTAGTAATTAATTCAAAAAGTGAATTTCTTGAACTGGCTGAAAAACCGGTTAAGGAGGAAGTGAATATTGATTTTAAGCAATATACACTGTTTGTCGGAAAAAAGAGATTAACTGCGATAAATGGAACGCTTATGAGTCAAAATGTTGCTAGAGATTGCGATGCTAATAAATACATATATCATGTTCAAATTAAGAATGGCGGTTATACAGCCTTAGGAAACTTTGTTTTTGGAGCTCTTATTCCGAAAGTTCAGAATTCTGGGAGAGTCGACTTCAACGTCGAAGTAATTGATTAATTTAAAATTCGAAAACTGAAGCATGTCACCGCCAGCCACCACGTTTACGATAAGTAGCTAAAAATTAAAGAGGTTATGAAAAATTTAAAATATCTCCTTGTAATTGGTTTCCTGACTATCCTCGGTTGTAAAAAAATAACCCAAGAAGGAAATTGCTATCAGGAATATCAAACGGTTAAAACTGCCACGAATGTAGAAGGGAGAATGTCAATATTAGATAGTAAACATCCCGAAATATGGTCTATAAAGGTTGATGGAATTATTGGAACTAAAGGTCCAACGTATGATTCCAGGGATGCCGTTATACCATGTAACATTTCTGAAGACCTGAAAAAGGAGGGTTTAAAAGTAATTTTTTCGGGGAAGGTAAAAAACACGGGTAGAGATTTTAAGAAAGATGCTGATTCCGTATGGTATTTGGATGTGTACTATTTAGATCAAAGTGAAATAAAAATTTTAAACAGCTCATATTAGCGTTTATGAGGAAAAAATCAATTTGAGGAATTTCAAATAAAATTAAACGGCTATGAAAAAGTATTTAACGATTATTTTCCTTGTTTCCTTGAGTGCTTTAAGTTGCGATAAAGTTAATGTAGAAGCTGATAACATTAATGCCTGCGGTGTTACTACTTTTGATGAATTGACTTGGGCACAAGCATTAATATCGGGGCAAGGCCCATGTCAATTTCTCTATAAAGATGCATCGATTACTATGTATGATTACAAGGGAGAAAAAGTGTTCTATTTTGAAAATCCTGCATCTTCAGTTTACGTTTGTACCCGGGCAGTTTATAATTGTTCCGGAACTATTATTATTCCTGCTTTTGCAGAAGCAAAAGATTGGGATGATTTTGAGACCAAGCGCAAAAATGAAAGACTGTTATGGCGAAAGATTTAATTTTTATAATTTTTTAAGAACAAAATCACACTAAAGGCAATATTTTTATTTGTAAGTGAGGAAGTTAAGTGCTAGTTTAGGTTAAATTCAAGATTGACAACCAAAATTTCACATGATTTATGAGGCAATCTTTACAATTTCTTTTAACTGGTTTAGTGTTTTTAACACTTTTGAGTTCTTGTAAAAAGAGTAAAAACCTTC
>DASQIU010000114.1:0-14722 GCA_035631395.1 Daejeonella sp.
CGGTTTAAAACGAAATATTGACTTTCTAAGGCCAAAATTATAATCATTCCGGCTCTCATCACATTTATTCCGGGTCTCGTCACATTTACTGGCAGCTAAGTCTTGCAGACTATAACATTGCTTAACAATTCAGAAAAATTATTAACGGTGAACCTGGTTCCCCTAAATTAAAAGCAATGAAAATATACTTACTGCTGCTTACCTGCTGTTTAAGCCTATCGCTAAAAGCACAAACTTCAACGGCAAACCTTTATGAGATTAAAGGTACAGTTGCCGATTCAAGTACCCGAAAACCACTGGATTATGTCACCATTGGTTTGCAATCAGTCCAAAAACAACCGATCAAATCTACGCTGAGCAAACCGGACGGCTCCTTCAGTTTCTCGACGCTCAAACCTGCCAAGTATTTCATCGCCATAGTATCTGTAGGGTACCAAAGCAAAACCATGGAGATTGATCTTACTAGTAAGGCCCGAGCTGTAAAAGATCTTGGCATCATCTATATCAACACAAAAACCAATAAACTGAATGAGGTAGTTATTACGGCCGATAAACCACTTATCAAGCAAGAGGTAGACCGCATTACCTATGATCTCCAGGCCGACCCCGAAAGCAAAACCAACAGTGTGATGGAAATGATGCGCAAAGTGCCCCTTTTATCGGTTGATGCCGAGGATAATATCCTGCTTAAAGGCAATGCCAATTATAAGATATTGATCAACGGAAAACCTTCCGGAATGATGGAAAGAAACCCTAAAGATATCCTGAAAAGCATGCCCGCTTCCAGTATCCAAAATATAGAAGTAATTACCAGCCCCTCATCCAAATACGATGCAGAAGGTTTGGCAGGTATCATCAATATCATCACCAATAAAAAAGTAGATAACGGCTATAACGGATCCCTTAATCTAAGCGAGCGTTTCCCGGTAGGTGGTCCGGGCATTGGGGGAAGCTTTACGTTTAAACAGGGAAAACTTGGAATATCTGCTTATAGTGGCGGGAGTATTTATAATACGCCCAGTACCATCACTTCTAACAATAGAGCTACTACGGGTATAAACCATACCAATCTTTCTCAACTAAGCGAAAGGTATTCTGACAGCGGAAACGGATACTTTGGTACAGAAATCAGTTTCGAGATTGACAGTCTAAATTTAGTCACAGCCCAATTCGGCATCAATGGCAATCAATCGGAAGGACTGAGTAATCAAAGCTCATTATTAAATGGACAGGAAGGTATTCTGCAAAGCTATAACATACAAAACAATAACGATGGCAATGGGAAGAGCTCGGATGCTTCATTAAATTATCAGCGTGGTTTTAAGGGGAATAAAAACAGGTTACTTACCTTCTCATACCGATATTATGGATATGAAAATGAACAAAATGCGGCTCTAATAACTTCCACACGGATAAACTATGAAGTACCCGACTATAAACAATTCAATATTGGGGGAACCGATGAGCAAACTTTTCAAATAGATTATGTGCACCCTTTTAAAAAGCTAAATATAGAAGGAGGAGTTAAAGGCATCCACCGTCGAAATCATAGTGATTTTCATTTCAGAGCATTTAACAGCCAGAACGACCTGTTTGAGCTAGATCCTTCCCGTACAAATCTATTCAATAACACTCAGGATGTGTTGGGAGCATATAATACCTATCAGTATAACCTGAAAAACTGGGGCTTCAAAGCCGGGTTCAGGATGGAAAAAACCATTATTCATGCTGATTTTATTTCCAGCGTTTCCAAAGTAAATCAGGAATATTTCAATGTAGTCCCTACCATCAATATGAGCCGGAAATTTAAGAATATGAGCAGCATCAACTTCTCCTTTACACAAAGGATCCAGCGCCCGGGTATATACCAGCTGAACCCTTTTGTTGACCGTTCTAATCCCAATTTGGAATCCACCGGTAATCCTGATTTGCATCCTACCGTGGGGAATATGTTCCAATTAGGATATAATAAATCAAAAAAGAGCTCTATAAACTTGGTGCTCGGTTATACTTTTTTTGATGACCTGATCATGCCGGTTTCTGCTTTTGATCCCATCACTTATGTCACCCGCAGTTCCTATGATAATACCGGAAAAGCCCGCTTGATCAACACCAACCTCAACCTGAATTATCCCATATCCAGAAAATGGAGCCTCAATTTTAACGCCGGCCTGGCCCATGGACATGTTGAAGGACTGGTAAATGGCATCCTGGTTAAAAACGAAGGCTTTATGTATAACATTTCATCATCCAGTAGTTATCGCTTTGAGAAAGGATGGCGGATAAATGCAAACATGTATTTAAACGGACCGAATTTAGCTTTACAAGGTACTTCAAACAGCTATATAAGTAGTTCTTTTAGTGTTAACAAGGATATCGTAAAAGATAAACTCTCTTTCTCGGCGGCCGCCAACAATCCTTTCAGGAAATACCGGATAAACCGCAAGGAAATTTTTGGGCCTGACTTTTTTCAAACAAGCGATAATCAAGCCTACTACAGATCGTTCCACACTAGCCTGAACTATCGGTTTGGGAAATTAAAAGAGGCCATGAAAAAGAATAAAAGAAATATTAATAATGACGATGTTTCAAACTCAGCATCTCAGTAAATTTTAAAATCCGTCACATTTTCAGGGCAAGCCAGCACTTTTTATGATTTCTATAAAATCTACTGGTTATTATTGCTTATCAAATTTAAAGAATGAAAAAAGCATGAGCATTTTTTTAAACAAAAAGAGATGCTCATGCAGATTTCCTCACTATAAAAAGCAATTTCATACAGATGAAAAATATTCTAAAAACCCCTTCAGATATCCATAAAATCGAATTCTGGGCGGCAACCAGTATGTTCGTATTTTCCATCTTTTACCTGGTTTCTGGTTCCGGCATTAATAATCCCAATAAATATTTGTTCAATGAAGCCCACCAGCAATATTCCTATTTCTACAATTATTTCCTTCCCTCATTGGTGCGCTATATTGTATTCTTTGGCGGCTATCTGCTTCTGACCTTCAACCTGGTACCCGCTCTGAAGAAACGGAATATTATCCTGAATATCATTTATACCATTGTTCTATTCTACCTGCTCAGTGTTGTTTTAGGAACCACAAATACCTGGATCCAGGGATACTTGTTTAACCGCTATCCGCAAAAAGAGGTATATTCTCTACTTTTTCAGGATAGTATTATCTACTCGTTCTGGTTATTCATGATGTTTGCTTTATATACCGGGATTAAACAAGTAGCCATTTATCTGCTTGAAAACTCTGATCTAATTCAATCTAAATACAGAATAATTACCCGGGATGGTATTTATGCCTTTATTTTCTGGATGATTGGATTATTTCTGCTATTACTAGGAAATGTCAACCGGGATTTTGTATTCATTATTGCCTTATGCACCCTCTTGGGAATTTGCTTGTATTGCTATTCTATTTATAGTTTAATCCCTCAAGTTTTAAAAGAAGGCGAAACTTTCCAAGTCTATTTTTGGAAACTAGTCGGAGCTACCTTAATCAGCATTATTCCCTTATCGATTTTTACAGTTATTATCTATTATGGAGTCCGAGAGCAGATGGCATTCATTGTCAGCTTTTTCAATTTCATCTTCCAATTACTGATCACAGCGCCTCTAGCCTGGCATTTATATAAACTTCGCCTAGCTGCAAACTATGAGATTATCGGCCTTAAAACAGCTCTGGGGCGCTCTACGGCCGATTTGAACTTTCTACGTTCGCAAATCAATCCGCATTTCCTTTTCAATGTGCTCAATACCCTTTACGGTACAGCCTTGCAGGAAAAAGCAGAACGCACCTCTGAGGGAATCCAGAAGCTGGGAGATATGATGCGCTTTATGCTTCGCGAAAATATGCAGGAGAAAATTTCCCTGACCAGGGAGGTGGATTATCTGAACAATTATATTGCTCTTCAGAAATTACGAACTCAATCTTCACAAGATATTCTAATACATACCGAAATCGAAGATCACCTGGGCAGCCTGCAAATTGCACCGATGCTTTTAATTCCTTTTGTTGAAAATGCTTTTAAGCACGGAATAAGCCTGAAAGAACCTTCCAGCATCCGGATAAGTTTGTTCAGTAAAGAGAAAACCCTTTATTTTGATGTATCCAATACCATTCATTTAAAGGCGGGCAGTGATCCCGAAAAAGACAATAATGGCATTGGCTTAAACAATGTACGGCAAAGACTCATGCTCTTATATCCGGGCAAGCATGACTTATCTATCCGGGAAAACGGCAAAGAGTTTTTTATTCACCTGACCATTCAGTTGGATAGCTATCCGTCTTTACAGGAAAACATGGGCAATCCTGAAAATTCAATGCCTTTAAATCAGCATTAAACAAGTTTTTTGAGTAATAATTCATTTAAATTATACTTTTATAGGATGATAGCCATTGCCCTGGATGATGAGCCATTAGCTCTGGAAGTTATACGCAGTCATGCTGCAAAAGTGCCATTCCTTAATCTGAAAGCAGAATTTACAGATGCTTTTCAAGCCATGGAATATATTCAGAAAGAAAATATAGACCTGATATTTCTGGATATAAAAATGCCCGATATTTCTGGAATTGACTTTTTAAACAGCCTGAATAAAAAACCCATGGTCATTTTCACCACGGCCTATTCAGAACACGCGGTTACAAGCTTTGAGCTGGATGCCATCGATTACCTGCTCAAGCCATTCTCCCTAAGCCGTTTTATGAAGGGATGTAACAAAGCCTATGAACTTTTTCAGTTGAGGAATAAAAACGGAAATTCTGACTTTATCTTTCTAAAAATAGGATACGAGCAGGAAAAAGTACATTTTAACGATATTTTGTACCTGGAGGCAGCAGGAAATTATGTCAATTTTGTATTGAAAGATAAGCGCCTGCTTTCACGCATGACCTTTGCTGAGCTGGAAGTTCTATTACCCCGCGATAAGTTTATCAGAACACATCGCTCTTATATGGCGGCAATAAGCGGAATAGATAAGATTGAAAGGCACCAGATACATATTCAGGGAAACCAGATCCCGGTTAGTGAGTCCTATATGCAAAATCTTAATTTAGATAAGAGATAAATCTTTTTTAGTTTACACCATGAAATATATTCTCCTGACAGTTTTTTCTTTTAGCATGATGATGGGTTATGCACAACAACTGAAACTAAAAAAACGGCCTGCCGCTGCCTTGAGCGGATCTGAATTTGTAAAGAGCATCAGTGACACTACTATAAGTCGGGAGGAACGGGAAGCTATTATTTTGAAAGAGATTCGCTCCGGAAACATCCCCCAATTCTACCGCAAATTAGCAGAGATCAGGGATACAACAGTTATTGAAGGGAAAGCCCAGATCATCAAATATTTTGTCCTTCCGGATTATCTGTCCATTGGTTCTAACGAGGATTATTTTTATTGCCCCATGACACCCGTTCTGGCACAAAAAGTGGCCAATTTAATGGACTGCAGCCTACCTACCCGGAAAATTTCAGACCGCATCTATCAAAATGCACAGGTAAAAATGGTTCCAGAACCTATTCCGCCTTCCAAAAAAATGATTACGGTTGGCATTTTTGCCCAACATAACCAAACCGTACTGCAACAACGCCAATTATACCTTCAACAATTTCCACTGGGAAGCCTGGTGGCTGGAAATAAAAAAGATATTGTCATCTCGGATAAAATGTATAAGGATGGCAGTTTAAGAGTAGTAATATATGGCTGGCATCAACCCGGTGGCAAAGCCATACAACCGCTTTACAATGGCCATACCGATGATTGGGCCGATTACAGCCATGGCATACGGCTTGTCCAAAATAAAATCTGGGTAAATGGTAAGAAAACCAGCATTCAAAAAATTCTGACTTCGCCAGAATTAGCACCCCTGCTTAGCGATGAAGGAATGATGCAGCATGCTGCTTATCCAGCTAAATAAATAAATTCTTCTTTATAAGATTGTAAATAAACAACTCAGTATTCCGGCTGTTTAATAGATAATTGAGAGTTTTATTTCTCACTTTTTAACTATAGGCTTAAAAGAAATTATCTCATTATGTCTGTCTTTACTCATTTATACCTGATCCAAACTAATACAAGAAGAAACTTCTCTAGTCCGCCCTAAAACTCTTTATTATTATTGGCTCAAATTCCCCTATCATTAGCCCCAAGAATCCTCTCCTGATAAATACAGAGCCATTTTTTGTTTAGTTTTTCAATGAGCTTTTCCTTGCACATAAGAATTCTTAAACCAAAAATGTCATGAACTCCAAAATAACTTATGAGCGTACGGATGAATCAGACTTTCATTATAAGATGCTGAAAACCCTGGTCAATGAACGCCTGAAAACCTTGCCCAAAAGCCGCGAACAAAAAGCCAAAATCAGATCGATACTACTTTTAGTCACTTATTTTGCACTCTATTTCCTGGCCATTGCCAATACCCACTCCGTCCCGCTATTTTATTCACTTTACATAGCCATGGGCCTGGTTATGGTTTTGGTGTATTTAAACTTAATTCACGAAACCGTACATGGAAACGTTTTTGAGAACAAGTTTATCAACCAGCTGGTCTTATTCCTTTTTGATCTGATGGGCCCCAACAGTTATATCTGGAAAAAAAGGCATATTATCATGCATCATAATTATCCCAATATTTTCGGTTGGGATACAGATATTGAACAGGCGGGCATCTTTAAAATTTACCCGCACGGAAAACCGCATGGACTGCAACATTACCAACATTATTTATTTGTCCTATTGTACCCTCTCTATTTGTCAAACTGGCTTTTTATTCGAGATTTCAAAGACTTTTTCCTCAAAAACCGACTGATCAAAAAGACCTCCAAAATCCCCAAAGTTGAGTACGTAAAACTGATTGCAGGAAAGCTTCTTTTTCTAACTTATATGGTAGGAATACCGGTGATGCTGGGTTTGCCGCTTTTACATGCCATTTTAGCCCTGTTGATTTTATTGGTTACATCAGGTATATTTTCCTTGTTGATTTTACTATCGCCGCATGCCAATATCAAGAACAGATTTCCCCTGCCCGATGAACATCAGGTAGTTCGTGGCGGATGGTTTTTTCATCAATTAAACACCACCAATGATGTAACTACCAGCAACTGGTTTACCCGCAATTTGATGGGCAATTTCAATTACCATCTGGCCCATCATTTATTTCCCTATGTTAGTTGCGTGTATGCCCCGGAGATAACCGAAATCATCAAAAAACACGCTCAGGAATATGGCCTTTCTTACCGCTCTTTTTCCCTGTTCGATGCCTTAAAATATCACTACCTGCTGCTAAAGCAAAATGCTGATGTGAAAGAGCTGTTTGAAGAAACGATGTAAGGAAACACGAATTCAATTAAGAAACACGAATTCCACGAATTAGTCTAATTTCACACGAAGGACAGGGGGAGAGACAAAAATGAATCTAAAGGCAGCGGAATTTCAAAAGAGAACGACCATCAGAAACGAAAAACGACGAACTCTCATTCGCCGTTTTGTGTTAATTTGGGTAATTCGTACAATTAGTGCTCTTTATTTATTTGCCAAACTTCATTTTCAATTGCTCCAGCATGTTCTGGTTAATGGGCTGAGCTTTTTCCTGAGGTTTTGGTGAGATTCTAGGTTTCTGTTGAACCGGTTTTTTGTACTCAGCAGATGGCTCCTTTGCCTGAGTCTGCTGTGCCTGATTTTCGCGGCGCAAAGCTGCTTTTTTATCGTTCCACCGTTGCCAGATTTTCTCCAAACAGCGTTTGGTATAAAGCGGGAAATCGCCATTTTGCATCCAGGCATAATAACTGGGCTCCATTTGGAAAACGGCTTCTACACTTTTACCTTTATGCTTACCAAAATTAATAACTTCAATACCTTGTTCATTATAAACCAGGCGGCCGGCAAAATCAACAGGCCGGTGCAAATTGGTAAAATCATGCAGAGCTTCTACATCATTCTGCACCGGAATGGATTTTTTTCCTTTTTTATCTTCCCACTCCACCCCTTCGTATTTTTGAATTTGGGCCAATAAAACCTCGTAAGTAGCTTTGATATCCGCTTCGGCAGAATGCGCATTTTCTATGGTCTTACCGCAATAAAACTGATAAGCAGCCTTTAAAGTGCGTTGCTCCATCTGATGGAAGATATTCTGTACATCTACAAAACGTCGGTTGTCCAGGTCAAAATTAACTTCAGCCCGTAAAAACTCCTCCATCAGCATGGGGATATCAAATTTATTGGAATTATAACCACCCAAGTCAGACTCAAGCATAAAATCGGCCAGTTCCTGGGCTACCTGTTTAAAAGTAGGGGCATCTTTAATATCGTCATCATAAATACCATGTACTAATGAAGATTCCAGCGGAATAGGCATTTCCGGATTTAAACGCAGGGTTTTGATCTCCTCCGTTCCATCGGGCATAGCCTTCAGAATGGAAATTTCCACAATACGGTCGGAAGCTATGTTTACCCCGGTAGTTTCCAGGTCAAAGAATGCCAAAGGGCGTTTCAGGTTTAATTTCATAGTATTTAGCTGAAAATTAGGATGCCAGCCAGAATTCCAATCACCATAATGAGGTACATTAAAATTTCGGTAGTGGCAAAGCGCTTATATTTAATCCAGAAAGTATAATCGGTCTGTTTATTCATGTATCCAAGAAATACAAAGGTGTGATTTTAAAAGCTGATTGCCCAGCTAAATATGGTTTTTTATTTCCATTTTATGGATATGAGGGCAACTCCTTGCCTTTTATCAGGGCATTCAGAACATTTTCAACATAATTGATCCTATGTTTATTATTCAACTTCAAATCGTTATCAATAGGGCCAATATATTTTACCACCCATAAATTATTCTCCCGTTTCAAAACGCATACCTCCGGAGTATAAGTAATGTTATACTGCCGGCTCACCTGCTGCGAAGCATCTTGTAAATAAGGAAAATTAAATCCATCCTTTTTGATCAGCTTCTGCATTTCGACAAAAGTTTCTTCGGGCTCAATTTTAGGATTGGAAGGATTAATGGCAATAACCGGGTAGCCCTGACCGGCAAATTTAGTATGTAAAGCCTTGATCCGATCTTTACTTAAGATGCAGGAATAACAACCATTGGTCATAAAAACCAGGATAACCCCTTTTTGAAACCTGTATTCCTCCAGACTCACCGTATCGGCAAAAGCCGGATTGGCATTGGGCAGGCTGAAAGTAAAACCAGTATCACCTACTTTTAAGGCAAATGCAGGCTTATTCTGGGCCCGGCTCACGGATGTGAACAATAAACACAAACCCAGAACAAGCAACAACACTTTTTTCAACCTTAAAGCTTCCATGGCTTACCCATTTAAAAACCTATTCTGCTTTTTTCCATTTAATGGTACACCCTACGGCTTTGGTAAAAGAAAGCGCAGGGGTTTTACCGGTCAGCAAATCCTGCAGAGCGTTTTCAGTGTACAGAATTTTATCCGGATCGGTATTTTCGGTATCGTTATCGATGGCACCAATGTATTGAACAAAGTTACCCTGATTGGTTTTTTGAACGATGAATACGTGCGGTGTACGGTTGGCTCCAAAAGTTTTGGTAATCAGATGATCCGGATCCAGCAAATAAGGGAATCCGAATTTTTTGGATTTGGCCCGCTCCTGCATCAGTTCAAAACTATCGCCTGGCGAAGCTTTCGGATCGTTTGGATTGATGGCCAAAACCGGATAACCCTTTGGGGCATATTTACTATTTAAGGCAATAATACGGTCTTCGTACGCCTTAGAAACCGGACAGGTATTACAGGTAAAAATCACAATAAAGCCTTTGGCTTGTTTAAAATCAGCCATAGAAACCATTTTAGAGTCCACATTTTTCAGCTTAAAATCGGCAACCTTATCGCCTACCTGGTAACCTGCCGTTTGCGCCTTTACCATTAGGCCGCACATCATAAAAAGGGCAAAAAGTATTTTCTTCATTTTGGATTTATTTTAGTGTCTGATAAACTTTTAACAGTTCGGCATAAGTAAATTCCTGTTCGTACATTTTACGGATGTTTCTCTTTTTATTAACTACTAAGGTAGCTGGCAAAGCCCCCGACCATTCTTTGCTGATCCGGTCAATATATTCCTGCTGATTTTTTTCATCCAGTAAAAACACCTCATTTTTCAGTTTGTGTTTTTGCACAAAAGGCTTGAGTGCGGTTTCCAGTTTCGATCTAAAATCAAGACTAACCAGTAATACTTTTAGAGGCTGAGAAGTATGATCCGCCTGCAGTTTCTCAAAATACGGCAATTCTTTAATGCAGGGAGCGCACCAGGTTGCCCAAAAATTGATCACGAAAACGGTGTCTTTACCTTGATCCAAACGCTGCTCTAGCTGATTAAGGCGAAGCAACTTTACATTTTGAGCCTGAACCAACTGAGGAAGCACAAATAAAAAGAATGCTAAAAACAAGGAGTAACGCATACACAAATATGCAAAACAATTAACTTAAAACCTGCCTGCCTAAAACTATTGGGAAACCTTTCCGGCTCTTGAAAAATACTTATAATACCAGGGATCTTTCAAATTGCTAATAGTTACTCCTTTACTGGTAGAAGCATGTACAAATTTGTTGTTCTGTAAATAAACTCCTACATGGCTAAATTTCTGGCCTTCAAAGTCAAAAAACACCAAATCGCCTTCCCGTAATTTTTCTGCACGTTTGCGTTTCACAGTTCGGGCCATCTGGCTGGCAATCCGGGGTAGTTGCTGGTTGTAAACCTCTTTGGCCAGCAGTGTGGTAAAAGCTGAACAATCTATTCCACTCTTATCTACCCCTCCGATTTTATGTGGCACTCCCATCCAGTTATCTATAAAGCGATATAGTTTTTCATTACCCAGTGCCTTTTTCTTTACATCCAGAATATTGGCATATTTCTCTTTCAGGTTGACCGGCTTATTCCGATGGTTAGTGGTGTTAGAGGTATTTGTAATCATCTTCTTACTGCCACAAGATGAAAACACCCCCATTACAGCCAGTATTAACCATACAAACTGCTTTTTTCTAATCATCCAGGAAAGGTCGATGAATTAAAGTTGCAAGTCAAACAGAGTTTTCCACAGTGGGAATATGGTTTAGCAGAATCCTGGGCCAAATGCTCGAATTCCGTCTACTTAACGGCATTTTCGGGAGAAACCGCGGCTGTTACTAAAATCTGTTTTTGTTTATATTTAGATATTTTGGCCGGACTGGCAAATACAAAATAAAGCTTTTGTCCTATCCCCCTGGCCTGTTTTACATCCTGATACATATCCCGGTATTCATGAAAATTTAAGATAAAGGGATTGATCTTGCTTTGCACTCCTGTAGTAATTCCGTAAATGGGTTTTTCCTCTTCGTATTGAAAAGAGCCGAACAAATGATCCCAGATCATGAAAGTGGCGCCAAAGTTTCTATCCAGATATTTCCCCTGACTACCATGATGCACCCGGTGATTTGAAGGAGTACCAAAGTACTTTTCGATAAAAGGATGCAGTTTTTTGATAGATTCTGTATGCACCCAGAATTGGTAAAGCACACTTAGCTGGTTGGCTACAAAGAAAATAACCGGATGAAAACCCATCATGATCAATGGGAAAAAGAATACCAGTTTAAGATGTTGCACCCAACTCTGACGGAAAGAAACCGTTAGGTTATAATGCTCGGCCGAGTGATGAACCACATGGGTAGCCCAAAAAAAGCGGCAGTAATGCGAAACCCGGTGCGCCCAGAAACTGCAAAAATCATATACCACAAAACAGGGAATCAACAGCCACCAGTTCAATTCCATACGCCAGGGTGTGAGATTATAAACCCAGATGGCGCCGTAAAGCAAAACTATTTTCAGGCCCATACTGATCACCAGATTGCCCAGACCTATAAAAACAGAACCTATGGTTTCCCGTATTTCGTAGTTAGGCGCTTTTCCATCCCGGTAGGAGAAAACAAACTCCAGGAGCGTAAAAACAGCCACTGCCGGAAGGGAATAGACCAACAAATTGGGCGAACTTTTTTCAAGTTGATAAATTTCATCAAAAGATATTTTTGGAGCCCCAAAAACAGACCACAAACCTGCCTCCCCGATGAAATTCTGCAAATTCATATTTTATCCTTTAGGCTTGTAAATGGCGCCCAGCCTGAAAATCTCTGCCGGCCTCAATAAATAAGCATTGATTTTAGCAATATGTTTTTAAGAAGCTCAAAAACAGAGCGTTTAAGTCCGGAAGCAAATTTGAGTCTTCAAGAAGGATCTTGGCCGGAATTAATTTTGTTATTTTGGCCCCAAACAAGATATAATGGCAAAAACAAAAATTACGGTAAACAACAATGGTTCCCTCCGGGTAGAAGGCGATCTGGAAATAGTGGATAAAAACGGAAATGTGTACGATTTAGGCGGTAGAGAACTGGTTTCTATTTGCCGTTGCGGACTTTCGGCCAATAAACCTTTTTGTGATGGCGCCCATAAAGGCCATTTTGAGCACGAAGCCGTGGCTTTTGACCTGCCGGCGAAAAAGTAACTGTTAGCCATTAGCTGATAGCTTGCGGGCTATCAGCTAATAAAAAAGCCTTTAGCTGTAGCTTAAGGTCAAACGCTAACGACTAATAGCTGACAATCTATCCTTTCAACACCCTTTGGATCTCATCCAATTTCATCAACGCTTCTACCGGAGTTAAGGTATTCACATCCAGATTATTCAGCACATCCCTGATCTTTACCAGAACCGGATCGTCAATAGAAAACATTTGCAACTGATAGGCCTGCTGCTGTATTTTTTTGATGCTGTCTTTAATATGCTCACCGCCGGTGCGCTCCTGCTCCAGGCGTTTCAGAATTTCATTCGCCCTGCTGATCAGTTTTGGAGGCATACCGGCCATTTTAGCCACATGGATACCAAAACTATGCTCGCTGCCACCAGGAACCAGCTTGCGTAAAAAGATCACCTTATTGCCCACTTCTTTTACCGAAACATTGAAGTTCTTAACCCGGCTAAAGGAATTGCTCAGTTCATTCAGCTCATGGTAATGTGTGGCAAATAAGGTTTTCGCTTTCGCGGATGGATGATTATGCAGATACTCGGCAATAGACCAGGCAATGGAAATACCATCGTAGGTACTGGTACCGCGGCCAATTTCATCCATCAAAATCAAACTTTTCTCCGAAAGGTTATTCAGAATGCTGGCCGTTTCATTCATCTCCACCATAAAAGTAGATTCTCCGGAAGTTAAATTATCTGAAGCCCCCACCCGGGTAAAGATCTTATCCACCAAACCTACTTGCGCTTCTTTGGCCGGCACAAAACAGCCCATTTGCGCCATTAGCACAATGAGGCCAGTCTGCCGCAGCAAAGCCGATTTTCCGGCCATATTGGGACCTGTAATGATAATAATTTGCTGGCTGTCGCTATCCAGAAACACATCATTGCAGATATATTCTTCCCCGGGAGGCAAGGTTTTTTCAATAACGGGATGGCGGCCGCCTTTAATATCGATGATACTACCCTCGTTGATCTGTGGCCGTACATAATAATTTTTGATGGCCAGGTTGGCAAAATTCAGCAATACATCCAGTTGAGCCACCAGTTGGGCATTTAACTGAATCGGTTTGATGAACTCGCTTAAAGCAAACACCAACTCGTTATATAAACGCGTTTCTATGGCCAGAATCTTTTCTTCAGCGCCTAAGATCTGCTCTTCGTACTCTTTTAATTCGGGCGTAATATAGCGCTCGGCATTGACCAGCGTTTGCTTACGCATCCATTGCTCGGGTACTTTATCTTTATGCGTATGCGTTACTTCCAGGTAATAGCCGAAAACATTGTTGAAAGCGATTTTTAGAGAAGGAATGCCCGTAGCTTCAGCCTCTCGCTTCTGCATTTCCAGCAAAAACTCTTTGCCACCAAAAGCAATTTTGCGCAAACGGTCTAGTTCTTCGTCCACACCTTCGGCAATTACCCCGCCCTTAGCTATCACTACCGGCGGATCAGCCTGCAGGGAATTTTCAATTTTTTCGCGAATGCTCTGGCAATGATTGATCTGTTCGGCAATGGTTTTCAGGGTCGGATGATCTGTTTTTTCGCAAAGCGATTTGATATTGGAAGTTGCCTGCAATGCCCGTTTAAGCTGCATCACTTCCCGCGGATTGGCCTTCAACAAACCAATTTTAGAGATCAGGCGTTCTAAATCGCCAATATATTTCACCTCGTTCACCAAAGTTTCCCGCAGCTCCTCATCCTCAATCAAAAACTCCACAATTTTGAGGCGCTCTTCTATGGCTTTTTGTTCTTTGAGCGGCATAATGGTCCAACGGCGCAACAAACGGGCACCCATGGGCGAATGGGTCTGATCCAATATATCAACCAGCGAAACCGCGTTTTCATTGGCCGAACCAATCAGTTCCAGGTTACGGATGGTGAAACGATCGAGCCACATATAGCGGTCTTCCTCAATCCGCGAAAGCGAAGAAATATGCTGCAGATTCCGGTGCTCGGTTTCATTCAAATAATGCAAAGCCACCCCCGCAGCCGTAATGGCCAAACCTAAACGCTCAATGCCAAAACCTTTTAATGATTTTACTTCGAAATGTTTCAGCAGTGTTTCCTGGGCATAATCACCTCCATAAGCCCATTCGTCCAGTTCATAGGTATAAAACCGGTCGCCAAACTGCTCCAGAAAATCGCGGCGACGGCTTTTCTGATAGATTACCTCGCTGGGTTTAAAA
>DASQIU010000115.1:0-3833 GCA_035631395.1 Daejeonella sp.
GACAAAACAAAGAACCCGATAAAATAAGGTATCCGGATTTTCACAGAATGATTCTTAAATAAAATGGAAGAACCAAGGACTACCGGAATAATCCACAAAGCCCGGGCTAGCTTAACGGTTGTGGCAACTTCCAAAGCCTTAGGGCCATATTTACCGGCAGCGCCAACTACCGAACTGGTATCATGGATGGCTATGGCGCTCCATAATCCAAACTGAGTTTCGCTCAGGTTCAAATAATGACCAATAAGTGGGAAAATAAATAAGGCCGCGGAGTTCAATAGGAATACCGTGCCTAAAGCCACCGAAATCTGATTTTCTTTAGCACTAATTACCGGCGAAACCGCAGCAATGGCACTCCCTCCACAAATAGCCGTACCGCAGGAAATAAGATGGGATATTACCTTATCGATTTTTAACAAACGTCCTATTAGGGTTCCAAGCAGCAAAGTCCCGAAAACGGATACGATGGTAAACATAAATCCCTCCTTTCCAGCCTGCAAAGCGCTCTGCACATTCATTCCAAATCCTAAACCCACTACCGAAACCTGCAACAACCAACGGGTAGCTTTCTGATTTAAATGTAAAAACGGATGACCGATAAACCGAGCAACCATCAAACCCATAAAAAGAGCTGTCGGAGCTGATATCCAGGGAGTAAGGCATACACCAACCAGCAGGATAAAAATTAACTGACGGATGGTGATATTACGATCTAAGATTCTTCGTGGATATTTTAAAGGGCTATCTTCCATTTTTGCTTTTTATTGAAGGCAAAAATGGCCGAAACTGTACCTTGCGGCAAATGATTAAAAGTGATTGGGCATTACTTCAGGTTATAGAGGCTTTCCCAAGAAAAAGTAAAATGACTCTAATTAACTTAAATGTTAAAAACTTATATCTTAGCTCCAGCAAAAAAAATGAAACACATACTCCTATTTTTTTTATCGTTTTTAACGATATCCTGCACTTCGCAAGGCCAAACCGAGTCTTTCGATTTTGACGCGGCAGAAACGGCTTCTTTCAAAATAATTAATACTAAAACCGGGAAAAGCATCCGGATAGGAAGTACCAAAGAGGAAATTATTAGCGCTTTTGGAACACCCGACTCCTCCGGTACTTACGTGGATGAGCGGGATGACTTAACCTATACGAAAATGAAATACAATGGCATTGAATTTATCCTATACGAAAACAAAGAAATCCACTTTATAATCAACAATGGCAATTATGCCCTTAAGTACAAGGAAGCTGTTATAAAAATCAATAGTGACTTAAAAAACCTGAAACCCATTTTTCCATCCTCGTTTAAAAAACTTAAAGAAAGAGGTGTATTGCTGGTCTGGCTGAAATTTAAAGGAACAATAGTAGATGAAAATATTGCTTTTTGGTATGATTCCCAGGGCCGGATTTCCAGAATTATATGCGGGGGATATGATTAAAAGCCTCCAACAGTACTATCACAAACATCAAATCTTACATTTCTTGTATCGCGTCTCCAGCGTATATATTGTATTATTTACAATATCCAGCCTATAGGAATGATAATGCCAGTAAATACCCTCTGAATATTTATACAAGATAAAAAAGGTATTAAATATTATTCATTACCTGGAAAAGGTTCCCCAGGATTTTAAAACTTTTAAACATTTAAGACCACACCCATTAAAAGGCGACCGTGAAGGATTTTGGTCCTTAGACATTTCGGGCAACTGGCGAATCATTTTCAGATTTAAAAATGGCAACGCTTTTGATGTGGATTATTTGGATACTCATTAAATTTGAAAAATGGAAAGAGCTATTGATACCAACATCCATCCAGGAATAATCTTAAAAGAAGAGGTAATAGATGCTAATAGACTAAGTATTGGCAAGGCAGCCGAACTGCTGGGAATATCCAGATTAACATTATCTAAAATTACCAATGGGAAGGGAGCAATTACCCCAAACATAGCTTTACGAATAGGGACTGTTTTTGGAGGCAATGCCGATTTTTGGTTAAGAATGCAAAGGGGATATGACCTTATTGAAGAGAAGGTTAAGTTTTTAAAAAATCCGCCAAAACTTACTCATTTCGAATTGTCTTAAGTCCAATCAGCCTCACACCTTCACGACTTGGCAAAACGGATAAACAACTCTGGCAAAGAAGCCGCCTCCCCTTGCCGTTGAATAAAGTAAAAGAGGCGTTCAATGGATCCTTTTACATCCATAATTTTGCATCTGTTTTGCTGAATTTCATCCAAAACAGAATAAATGGAAACCAAAGTCATGTTTGGCCACTGTAGAAAAAACCTCTAAAACGGAAATCGAACATAGAAATGGGGATTTACCCAAAAATAAGCCGTTTCTGATTCTATCTCCATGAAAAAAGCTTTGAAAAATGCTAAACCAAGGTTTAACATCGCTCAAAGCTTAAGGGAAAAGAAAACTTAAAGGTTATTAGGGTTTTTCTACTTTTTTAGTGGTGCTTTTTTTAACGGTTGCATGTTTATTTTCTTTATACCGCATATCAGGAGTGCCATTTTTTTTCAAATGCACAGTCTTAGATGTGGTAGTTTTATTTTCTTTATACCGCTTATCGGGCTCTCCAGATTTGGTAGTATGAGTTACCGCCTTGTTGGTTGCCGTAGTGGTAGTTGCCTTAGAAGGAGTAGCTTTTTGGGTAACCGCCTTAGTAGTAGTGGTTGCCTTGGTAGGAGTTACTTTTTTAGTATGGGTGACTACTTTTTTGGTTTTAGCAGGAGCCTGAGTGGCTGGTGCCTGGGCGAAGGTGATACTTAACCCCAAAAGAATCAGGGTAAGTAAACTGATTAATTTTTTCATAACATTTAGGGATTAATTTTTAGCAAATAACCTCTAAAGTCCTACAATGTTTGTGCCAACAATTTAATTTTCAGGCTTCCAAGAACTACGCTAACTGTCTCAAAGACAGCAAAATCTATTCTATTTTAGAGCAAAGCCCCCCTGTTTTTTTTGCTTAGCCGGTTTAGATTAGGAATTACAATAGCCGATAGAATAATGATGATACCGATCCATTGTTTTACATCAACATCCTCAGTTAATACAAAATACGACATACTAACTGCTACAGGCAGTTCAACCGAACTAACAATGGCGGTTAAAGCCACTCCAATTTTAGGAATACCGGTAGCAAAAAATATAGGCGGTATAACAGTCCCGAAAATGGAAAGAATAATGGCCCATTTGAACAAACCGTTCATCAAGGCGCCGTTAAACAAAAAAACTGGCGGAAAAATGATAAAAATAAGGGTACAAGCACCGGTAAGCATTAAAGCGCTTTTTTTAATAGGCGGCAAATCATTGCCTACCCGCCCATTGATCATCAAAAACACGGCATAGCAAAAAGCTGCCAGTAAGCCTAAACAAAGCCCTTTGACATCCAGATGCTGAACCTGCACATTCAACAGTCCACTGGCTAGAATAGTACCTATCAGAACCAAAATAACGGCCAAATAATGCAGGGGAGTAGGTTTTTGTTTAAAAAACAAAGCTTCCAGCAACATACTGATCCAAGTAAACTGCATTAACAAAATAATGGCTATAGAAGCCGGAATCAATTGCACACATTGATAGTAGAAAATACTCACCAAGCCTGTTGAAGTACCGGCCAGTACCAATTTCCACCAGGAAGTAGCGGTCTGTGAGCGTTGTTTATTTTTTGAGGAAGCTATTTTATTTTTTTGCAACAAATAGATGGGCCATAATATAACCATCCCAAAAAATGCCTGCGACCCGGTTACATCGCCCGGCGTAAATCCATCCTGATAAGCTATTTTAACAAACGTAGATAATATACCAAAACTACAGGCACCCAA
>DASQIU010000116.1:0-56394 GCA_035631395.1 Daejeonella sp.
GATTAGAGACTGATATAGAAAATCAAACGCTAGAAAGATTTGTATTTGGAGCCTTCAATGATGATGAACTAGTTGGAATTTGTGCTTTTGTGAAAGACGAAAATAATACTGGCAATATTTACCAAATGTATGTCAAAGAGAATTATCAAGGAAAAAATATAGGATTTGGACTGATTCAAGGAATTATTGATGAAACAAATAATAGTTTTAATGATATTGAAATTTTTCTTGAAGTAACTAATAACAATCTAAAAGCTTATAATTTATACAAGAAATTTGGATTTGAAGAGGTAGTCAATGATACTGAGATCAAGCAAATGGACTCAAATATTTTAATGAAGTATACTATGACTTAAACCATTCTCTTATGAAATGGAAAAACAGAAGAAGTATTTTATTCGCTCTGACATTTCTAACCTGCCTTTTCAGCAACTGCAATGCACAGAATGCCCCTAAAAACACTTCACTCCAATTAAGCGAAACCATTATACTGCCTGATGTGAGCGGGAGGATTGACCATATGGCTTTTGACCAAAAAAACAAAGTGGCGTTTGTAGCAGCTTTAGGGAACAATACCATTGAAGTAGTTGATTTGACGAGCGGAAAAGTAACTCATACCATAAAGAATCTAAAAGAGCCACAGGGGATTATTTATATTCCAGAAAGCAATACCCTTGTGGTTACCAACGGCAAAAATGGAGAGTGCGTTTTTTTTGATGCAGCAACATTTCATAAAATAAGTTCAATTCAGTTGGGCGATGATGCGGATAATATTCGTTATGATGCAACAACAAGAAAGATCTACGTAGGTTATGGAAATGGCGGCATTGCCATAATTGATGCAAGTACTTTCAAACTTATTTCACAAATAAAGTTATCAGCGCACCCCGAGGCATTTCAAATAAATCATTCAACAAACAAAATGTATGTAAATGTTCCAGATGCGCATTTAATTGAAGTAATTGATCTGAATAAAAATGCGGTGCTTGCGCAATGGAAAATAACCGAAGCAAAAGCTAATTTTTCAATGGCCTTGGATGAATCAAATCAGCGCTTATTTATCGGTTGCCGGCATCCTTCTAAACTTTTAGTGCTTGATACCGAAACTGGGAAAACCATTTCAAGCATTGTCATTGACGGCGATGCGGATGATATTTTTTTCAACAATAATACAAAAGAAATTTACGTAACCTGCGGCGCAGGCTATGTGGATGTGATTACTCAAAATGGTGCCAATAATTATAAAACAAATAGAAAAATAAAATCAAAACCAGGGGCAAGAACTTCATTATTTATTCCTGAACTTAGTTTGTTAATTGTTGCTGCACCGGCAACTATAAATAACAATGCGCAACTGATGATTTATAAATCGCTAGAATTAAACTAAAATAAAGCTTAATACGACAAGCTAGCAAGAATCTTCATTAATCTATAATACTTGCATTAAATTGCTTGTACAAAAGAATTTATTAAGTTTGGTACACAGATGTTTAACCAAAGGATATGTACAAGCTATCTGCTAATTTTAAAGAATTCTGTCAAGAGCTTAAATCCGAAACAGGGATAAAAGACTACGTGAATGAAATTATCGATTTTATTACGCAGGAGTCGAATAAAGTTGAAGATTTAAGCTTAATTCTTCACAAACACCACATCGAAAATATTCAGGACATCAAAATTGATCTGCTTGATTTGCTGGTTGAATATGCCAGTTTTATTCTAAGAGACAATTACATCTCAGCAAGCGAACTGTATGATTTCAGTGCCTTGAAAAGAATTTTTAGAATTAAAGAAGGTGATTTCATGCAGTTCAAGCCCTTGGAGGCGAAGGAGATCTTAAAGCAACAGTTCATCAGATTATATTCAGACCATAGGATTGATGAGCAGGAAGCGCTGGAAAAAGTGAATCTCCAAAGCTTATTTGACTTAAGTTATGATGAATTTGAAATGCTGATGCAGGATGAAATCATTCTATCGTTAATAAACGGTGCCGATCCAAAAGATTTAGACATCTCTACTTTACCCAAAGGATTTAAAATTTAAAAATCAAGCCCCTCCCAATGAGTAAATTCCATAAAATATTGCTTATAGCAGCAGGCATCATCGCAAGTGCTGATTTAGCTCTTTTAATTTATGACCCGAATTTAAAAGTAGAACATGGCGTTATTCTAACTTTTATTGCGATGATCCTGGTGATGATTAGCCTGATATTAAACCGGAAGAAAAAAGAGAAAACAAGCTAATATTTGTGATTCATGCAGAGCTGGCAAAAAGAATCTGTGCAATCCTATAATCCTCTTAATCCGCGATTCAAAATCACATCCATTATTTCAATCAAAAAATCACAGTTCAGACAATTAACCTCAAACCAACCTGCAGGGCACTTCCAGAACTTCAGATAAATAATAAGCCGCACAAATACGGTGATAACCATCGGCAATAATCAACTTATCATCTTTCCTGACTAATAAAACCGGGGAAAGCTTTTTACCTTTTTTCACTTCGTTAATTTTACTTTGCACCTCAGAATTATCTTTTGGAAGTAATGAAAGTTCACAGGCCCGTAAAATATCTTTAGCTTTTTTCTTAATGGTAGCGGTTTTCTTTAGCTTTTTCAAAATCTGCCTAACTTCCGCTATCGGATACAATAATTCCAAATAATCTAGAGCAGCCGGAAAATCATGTTTCTCAGGTTCTGCCAACCAAATTTTTCCCATTGCAATAAAGACTTATTAGTTAAAAAAATCGACACTTTTTTACACGACAACAGTGAATTGCGAGTAATGAACACAAAATTGTATTAGGTTTGCGAAAAAATATCTTCCATGATTTTAAATACAAACGGGATAAGAAAATATTTGTTCATCTTCTATCTTCCTATTTTTCTATTTAACACAAGTATCCAAGCCCAGGAAAAAACATTAACCGCTCAGGAAAAGATATATGGACTTTCAAAATTTTGGCAGGAAGCAAACTACAACTTCGCTTATTTTGACAATGTACCTCAGTTAAATTTCGACTCCTTATACCAGGCCTATATTCCACAAGTTTTAGCTACCAAAACAAACTATGATTATTACCGCCTGCTCCAAAAGTTTTGTGCCAGTTTAAAAGACGGCCACACCTATATTATTTTACCCAAGGACCTAAGAGAAAAAATGTTCACCCCGGCCCTTGAAATAAACCGGATCAATAACCACGTTTTTATTACCAATACCGGCCAATCGTATAGCCATTCCATCCCTTTAGGCAGTGAAATTATCCAGGTTAATGGCATGGATGTTTTAAACTACCTGAACACGGAAATTTACCCTTATTTTAGCGCCTCCACGCCACATATTCGCCTTAATTTAGGAGCGCAGTCCATGCTAAAAGGACTTCAGGGAACCAGCCTGACGCTAAAAATTCAGAAACCCGATCAAACTTTTGCGTTGGTAAAGATCCGCAGGGAACAAAAAAATGAAGCCTGGGTAAAACCCGTTTCCGGCAATTTACCCCTAGTGGATTTTAAGCTTCTGGAAGGAAATATTGGCCTGCTAACTATCAATACCTTTGTGAACAGCCAGGTATTGGACGCCTTTAAACAAAAACTGCCCGAAATACATCAAAGCAAGGCCCTGATCATCGATCTGCGCCGCAACAATGGAGGCAATGGAAGCGTGGCCATGGAAATATTAAAACATTTTACCAACCAGGAAGGATTTACTACACTGGCGGCTTCTACCCGTAAAAATTTATCTTCTTACCGGGCAAGCGGTTCTTTAAGTGATACCATCCTAACCAACTTGTTAGGGATAGGTACTATTGAAGTTGACGAAGAATCGAAAGCCTACTTTGCAGGCAATGTGTGGGAAAAAGAACCGCTGCATGTGATCAAAAATGATCTAAACACCGACAAATATTTAAAACCACTGGTACTATTAACCGGTAATCAAACCGTTTCGGCGGCAGAAGATTTTCTGATCACGATGGAAAACCTGAAAAGAGGCACCCGCATTGGGCAAGCCACCAAAGGTAGTACCGGTCAGCCCCTGTTTTTTGCCTTGCCGCAAGGCGGACTAGGCGCCATCTGTACCCGCAAAAACACTTATCCGGATGGAAAAAAGTTTGTCGGTATTGGCGTAGTACCCAATATAGAAGTTCCTTTAACTTTAGCCGACTACATGGGGGTCCACGACTCTACTTTATCTAAAGCCCTTGATTTTATTAATGGCCTGAATGCTAAAAACTAATATTCGTCTGAAAAGTTGAAATTAAAAAGCCCTGATCCGAGTTGGAGCAAGGGCTTTTTAATTCCGTATCATTTATCCTTCCCGAGCTGGCCCAAATGCGTATGGTGAAAACTAACGGCATATTTCAGTCCATAACCCAGGGCCCGGTCTAATGCGCTATGTCCAAAAAGGATCAACGCGACGAGCAGGATCTGATTGTTGTTGTAGTAAAAACCCATAATTCCAATAACGATAGCTAATGCCTGATGATGAACCACATTGTACAAGGCAGCGCCGGCACGTGAATTAATAAGATATCCTGCCATACTCAGATCTGGAACAAACAGCAGAGCCGGAAATATCCACCAGCTATAACCCAGATATAAACTGCCCCAATAGGCAGCGATCAGTTTGCTCAATTCCTCTATTCTAATTAGTGATTTCATAGGTAGATGTTCATGGTTAATGCTTTTCATAAGTAGATGTTAAAACCGATAACCTACGTGCACGGTAGGGAAAAAACCCAAATGATCGTTCTTATAATTGCGGTTAGCAAACTTTACTTCATTAGGATAGAAATTATAGCTTAAGCCCATCCAGGGGTTTAGATAAAATCCATTCGGATTGCCTTGTTTATCTTTCTGCAAAAACAATTTATATCCTACATTCACACCGGTACTGATGCTTGTTCCGGAAGCCTGCTCATTTGTTTCCTGTAAATTGGCCCTTAGTTTTCCATAACCTGCATCCACTCCGGCGTAAAAACCATTGATCCCGTTAAACAAGTACTGAGCTTTAAGGCCAAAACCTTCATTACGCAGTTTATACCCTTTGTTGCTCTGAAAACCTTCGGGAACCTGAATGCCATAAACACCTGCATCTAAACGGATACGTTTGATCTGATAAATGCCATGAATTGAATATCCATTTAATAGGTAAGCAATAGGATCAGCTTCAATTTCCCAGGCAGATGGACGCTCCTGGCCCCAACTGTAACCACTACTGATTAATACCAATAGTCCAATAATAACTTTTTTCATGCTTTGTCTTTTTTCTTTTTGTTGGGACAAAGGTGTGATGAAAAAACGTCGCCATCGACTGATTTAGGGAAGTCGGACGTCCGATTTTGGCAAGTCGAACCTATCTGATTGGTTTATTCTGGCGATATTGAGAGGGCGTGCTGTCGGTAAATTTCTTAAAAGCCGTATTAAAAGAAGATTTGGAATTAAAACCGCAATCCATGGCGATACCCAAAATCGAATAATGATCAAACGAGGCATTGTTGAAGCGATTTTTCACTTCTTCAATCCGGTAGCTGTTCACCACATCAAAAAACGATTGCTGGTATTTTCGGTTGATGAGCTCGGAGGCCAGATAAGGCAAAATGTCTAAACGCTGGCTCAACTCGCTTAAAGAAAAATCGCTTTGCAAATAAATTTTCTCCGTTTCCAGCAATTCTTCCAGGCGATTAGAAAGAGCAGTATATTGACTTTCTGAAAGATGATAAGTAGTTCTCTGTTTTTCATCAACGGCTTGCATAGGGCTTTGATCCGGCAGCAAAAGGGGCACCAATTGCATTTCTGACATAGCCGGATGATTCCAGGTAGAATAAGCAAGTCCGTAAATAACAATACCAATCCCCAAACTACTCAGATTATTGATCACCAACAGATTGATGGGCAAAACCATGCTAAACATATAAACCCCAAGAGTAATTAGAGATAATACCAGGTATAAGCGCAATAAATGGGCAGCCTTATCTAAATTCCGTTTTTCGGTATTAGAATAGTTGGCTTCCAGTAGTTTTTTAAATTTCTGGGTAAGAAACAGACTGGCGATGATATAGGCAACCACATGCAAAGTACGCAGCGTTAACAAACTAATCACAAAACCCTGTTGCCCCCGGTTAATAAACAGGTTTTGGGCAAAAGCTATTTTCTCTTGGCCAGACAATAAATAAAACGGAATGAGCGAAGCAATATAGAAGATAAAGGGTAACAAATGCAGGTAATAATAAGGTGGCAACTTGCCCCTGCTCAGTAAATAGATATAATAATAAAAGAGCGGACCAAATAAAAGTACCAAAGGATCGCCCACGCGAATAAGGTGTGGAAATTCCTTATAATAACCCGACAGCCCTAAAACTGGCCCCAGAATGGCTATAGACATCACCACCAAAAACAAAGCAAGTACCCGATATTCAAGCGTTTTTGCTTTTTTATTAACCAGCAAATAAGCCAAAAACAAACCCTGTATGGCTACTGCAAAATTGATTACCGAGAGTATCTGCATTTCGTTGACGAAGGTACGTAGCCTAAATATTTTTCAATAGTCCGAAAATATAAATTAATGACAGCAAATCCCCTATTCTTTCAAAACAGCCAGAAATTTTAAAGCACAAAAGCTTTCTAACTGTTTAATTTTTACAAAATCTAAAAATTTAAAAGCATGAAAAAATCTGTCGGGATACTATTTTTCTGCTGCATGCTGGGGAATATCGCCCTGGCGCAAATTTCTCCGCCCGGATTGGGTAAAGTGCAGGCAGCTTCCTGGTTTGCTTTGGCTTTAAGACAAGATTTGGATACGCTTCACAAAAAGCAATCAGTAACTTATATTGGCCTGGGCCGGATAAGCGATCCCAGTGGCGATGGTAACCCTTTTAAGAAACAAGCTATGTTTGTTTTAAACGAGGAGCTTTATAACCATTACCGCCCAAACTGGCAGTATTCTTATGCCTTAAGCTATCGCAGACAAAACTTATACGAAGATACTCCGCCCTTTGCCGCCTCACACCCGAATGTAGAGCAGGAGTTCCGGATCTATGGGCGATATGCTTATATAACCGGCAGTTCCAAATTGAAATGGACCACTACCCTCCGGCAGGAATTCCGGAAGTTTTTTGACCCCGCCTTTAAGAAAACCGATGAAAATTTCCAGTTCCGTACCCGGCTTAAAACCCAATTGGCCGTAAACCTGGACCAGAAAAATATCCACAAACTGACTGGCAGTGCAGAAGCCCTTTTTTCCATCAGCAGGGATAATTTCCCTGAAAAAACTTGGACCGGGTTTAGTTACAGAGAATCTCGTTTTTGTTTATATTATACCCTTAGCCCTCAAAAAATCCCTCTGGTATTCGACTTAGGATACATGAATAATTTATTAGGCAAAGGCCATTCCACAAATGATGCCCATTATCTGGCCTTAGACATTATCTGGGAAAATCCGTTCGGAAAAATTAAACCCAAGAAGGTCAAAGTATCTAATCCGGTTGATTAATATACCTATTTTCGATTCAGTCAGAATGACATCGGCCCTACAGTTACCAGACGATGTCCCCATCCTGTTAAGCTCTGTCGCTAATTCATTAACAAAGCTTTATTTGACGGTTCAGCTTTCTATCTACATGAAATAAACCCAATCAATTATATATTTTCATCTACAAACTAAAAAGCTCATTCTCATTATTTTTTCAGCATTATTCCAACCACCCGATAAACGGTTTTATTATTTTGATCTGTTATTGGCTGATAATAGGTACCATCTGGGGCAACATAAAAGGTATCGCCTTTTAGAGTTACCATTCTACTGTCTGGAGGAAGTGCATTAACTACATCTCCTACCTGGGGAGGCTGAACTATATTATTATTACCATTGTCCGGAGGGTTAGTATATTGTTGATTGTTATTATTATATGGTGCCGAATCATCGATATATAATTCATCGTTATTTCCAACCACTAAATAAGCCACCCTTCCATCCGGCTTAAGAATACTTTTATAATACACTCCATCTTTTTCGAAATAAGCCTGACCATTAATGGTAATGGTTCTTACGCCCCGAGGCAAAGCTGGCACTTCGGCACCTATAGGGGGCGGAACTACGGTATAATAATCGTTGTAGTAGCGGTAAAAGAATCCATCGTAGTAATAAAACAGATCCGGGCCATAGTAAAATGGAAAATATCCAAACGGCAGAAAACTTACCCGAATGCCTAGTCGAGGTGCATAGTAACGGTAATAACCGCCATAAGGTCTCACTACTCTGGTGGGCCGGTTGCCAAACCTTTGTGGGGCAGTCCTAACGGTTCCGCCCATCGTTCCTCTTCCCATATTTCCTCTGGACATGCCGGGTGAAACGTGGGTAGGACGCATACCTCCAGATCGTCCTCCACCTCCCCTGCTAGGCCGTTGAGCACTGGCAGAAACAAATGACAAACACAGTAATCCGGTTAACAATAGCCGAAAAACGTAAACTGATAAGCTTTTCATAGCAAAAATCATTATATATAATAGACATTAATTTGCCACCTGGGTTTATTTTTCAATTTCTTTTTTTCCGTTAAAAACCCTAAAAATTCTACCCTTGGTCCGGCCAAACATTTGCCTCAAAAAATATGTTCAGAACTTTAAAACAAGCAAATAAAGCCATGGGAAAATACCTGATCAGTGCATCGTATACTCCGGAAGGAACCAAGGGTTTACTAAAAGAAGGAGGCTCCGGCCGGGCGGCTCAAATTGAAAACATCATGACCAGTTTGGGCGGTAAAATGGAAGCTTTCTATTATGCTTTTGGCAAAGATGATGTCTATGTGATTGTGGAAGTTCCCAATCCGGAAAGTGCCATGGCGCTTAGTTTAGCCACTAATGCAACCGGAATGGTCAAGATAAGGATCACGCCGCTTCTGGAAACCAAGGAGGTAGACGAAGCCTGCAAAATTTCCATCAAATACCGCGGCCCCGGTCAATAACCGAAAAAATCAACCAGTTGCTGGTCATCAAAAAGCATTAGGTTCCGGTCCGATTTAATTTTCCGGCGATGGATATTCAACATTTGCCCCTCTCTTTGCTGAATTATTTTTTCTTCGCTTTTCATACCTGCCTGATGCTTTTTAACACCTTTGGCTGGATTTTCCGCAAAACCAGATTCTGGAATCTGATCACCCTTAGCGCCACGGCTTTTTCCTGGTTTGTATTGGGCGCTCATTATGGCTGGGGATATTGCTTTTGCACCGACTGGCATTGGCAAGTAAGAGAAAAACTGGGCTATTTTGACCAGCCCAACTCCTACGTCAAATTCCTGATCTTAAAACTTACCGGATACGATTTGCCGGCTCATTTAGCGGACAACATAACCCTAATCGTTTTCCTTTTAAGCCTGATATTGAGTTTGATAGTTAATGTGATAGATTATAGGAAAAGAAGAATGCATTGAAATATTCTGGCTATTTGTCTGAATATGTAATTTTTAAGCTTAGGAGAGTAGAGACTCTTGTTTATTGATGAATCCGTAGAGCCCTTCGGAACTCTACGGACAGGAAGACGGATTTATAATGAAGATAATATACCGATCAGCTATATCCTAAAAAGTCGGATCATCTGCAGTTGGGCCATAACTTGCCGGAACAGGAATGTCATTCAATCTATAATAAACGCCCAATTGCGCCCTATGATGGGCAAGCTGATTGAAAGCCACACGAATAGCTTCGTATTTATTATAGTCTGCCAAAAGCTTTTCGCCCATATGCATCGTCCATCTTCCATTAAGATCGTCTTCAGTAATATTTTCCAAAGCAGCTTTAGAAGCGCTGTAATCATCGTCCAACTTTTTCTGCAGTTCAGCTTTGTTATTGATTACGCTAGGCTTGTAATCGTTAGCGGCAAAATCTAACTTTTCAGTTTTGAGCATAAAATCCGGCCAGCCCACAATCTCAACAATATGAGTTGCCAAAGGAAGCATTTTCATGCTTTTTTCGTGGGGCGCATAATCCTTTTTGTCATCAGGAAATTTGTCAATAAACTTTTTAGTAGTTTCATATTCCTGTTGAAGCTCTTTTTTTAAGTTTGGTAAAGTATCCATGGTGAATTTGTTTTAGTTGACTGTATTTAATTAGAGTGTTGTTGTTGTACCTGGAGGACTTACTATTAAAATTACGAAATTGGCAAGAATGTTTTGTATTTCGTGTTAACAGTATCCATTAAGTGTGTAAATGCAATCCAATTAGGGTCTAGGTTTCACCTTATCTCCCCAGCTAGCGCACGCGTGACGCGTATGCTTTACCCCTATCCAATTTTTTCCACTAAATTTTCTAGAAGAAAAATCCGGCACTCTTTAAATTCCCCAATAAAGAAAGACTCATTTACTTATTCATGCAGTTTTGATCTGCAAAGAAATGCCAAGACTAAAAAGTAAAACTTTAAAACTTTGATTCAGTATTCGACTATTGGTTTAGACAGAAAAGAAAAAGGGCAAATGATTAAAGATCATTTGCCCTTTCAGTAATTAATATGGTTAGCTTCAACCCAATTTCTACTTCTCTTTATTCTTCAACTCAGTCACTTCTGTACGGATTTCCTGAGCCAAACCTTTCAGATCCTGCATTGCTTTACGTACACGAGTACCGGCGGCGCTATTACCGCTGTTATAAAATTTCTCTGCATCAGCTTCTACAGTAGCTAGTAATTGCTTTACTTTTTCGAATTTTTCCATGAGTTTTTGTTTTAAAATTTGTCAAATATATAAATTAACCGCTTTTAATTGCATATACCCTGATTTTCGCATACGAAAACTGTTTTTCCAAGTGTTTTCCAATTTCTCAATGGTTTCCATTTAGCTGCCTTGCCCTTCTCATTATAGATATTAATGGGTATTACCCAAAGTCAGCTCCGAAGTATTGGTTCGTGTGACTTAAGAAATTAAAATATTGGTAATACCATTCAAATTAGTACTTTAACCAATTGAATTGCAACCTCTCCCCGCTCTCCGGCAATATCTGGCTGTTTTTGTAATTGTAAAAAAATCCGACAAAAAAAAAGAACAGGATGATTGGAATTATACTTGAACTATCATTTCGTGGCTTCTACTAATTATTAAACTTAAACTATATCCAAAATGAAAAGAAAAATATTAAACGTCTTATCCGTATTATTCGGATTACTACTTATCAATGGTGGATTAAACAAGTTCCTGAACTATATGCCTGTTCCTGAAGACTTACCCGAAGCGTTGGTAAAGGACAATATCGCTTTATTGGAAATTTCCTGGCTGATACCTTTAATCGGATTTGCAGAAGTTTTGGGCGGTTTGCTTATCCTGTTTCCAAAAACAAGAGCTTTAGGTGCGATGATTGTATTTCCCGTAATGGTTGGAGTATTGCTTACACACATTTTCGTAGCACCAAGCGGACTTCCAATAGCACTTGTAATCTGGGCTATTCTTCTTTGGATTATCTTCGATAACAGACAAAAATATTTAGCATTAATAAGTAAAAACTAAACAGAATACCCAACTATTTAGATAAATAGATACATACATTTCATAACAGACTGGTGAGAGTTTTTTTAAAGTAATTCTGAGAAGGGAAGTCCTTTGTTTGGATAAAATTATTTACCTGACATGCGGCTGTTGCTTACATCCAGCAACGCCAAGGAGGAATTACTTCTGTATGCTTTAGGAGAAAGTCCACTATTTCTTTTGAAAAATTTTCCAAATGCAGATTGATCTGAAAAATACAATTGCTCAGCAATTTGCTGAATGCTAAGTTCCGCTTGCTGAAGTAATAATTTAGCTTCACTAAATATTAACTGGAAAATAAGATCAGAAACCGTTTGTCCGCTTAAACGCTTTACAATTAGAGTTAGATAATGAGGTGTAATGTGCAAATTATCGGCATAATAATCCACCAAATGTTGTTCCTTGTAATGATCTACAAGCAATTCCAAAAATTTTTGAAAATAGATTTCATCTCTTGAAAGAACAGAGTTACTGAGATGAACAGTATCTTTTTCAATGATATTACTTAAATCTAAAAAGAAAGTTAAAAGTGCATTTAATATCATTTCTTGATAATAAAGATGCGCAGGTTCTTCAATAACTTCATCAATAAAAAGCATCCGCCGGGTCAATAAATAAGCTTCGTTTTCCTTTAGATTCAGTAAAGGTGTGCGGTGCATTTTAACTCCATATTTAATCCGTTTATAAATCATATCCGCAGAATACATTTCGTTGATATAATCTTTACTGATGTATAATGTAAAACACTTAAAATCAGAGTCCATCTCTATAATTTTAAAGAAGTGACCAAAAGACAACAAGATAATATCATTGGCTCCAACCTGATTTTCCTTGAAATTGATTTCAATCTTTCCTTTTCCACTTAAAACCAAAATAAATAAAGATGATTTCAAATATATACTCGTTTTAAGATGTTGGAGTAATTGTTGGTAGTGGAATTGAATAACGCTAATATTCGGACTTGAAACTTGATTTTTGACATTATTCATGAATATTTCAAAATCATTTGTGATACTATTTCCTGCTCCCATGATTTGTTTCTAATCTTTTAAAGATACAGCATTATTCAAATTAAACCAATTTTAACCATAATTGGAAGAATGCCTTTTTTACAATTTTTCTGAGTTTTGCAGTCTGATTTTTGAAAAAAGATTACTTATAATTTCAATATGCAAAAAGCAAAACATCTCCTATTTATTATATTTTTTATTAAAGTAATAAGCCCTCTTTCTGCTCAAACCACTCAGCAATTACCTGTTAATTTGCAAGATCTATTTGAGTTGGCTAACCAAAGCAATAGAACATTGAAAGTTCTTACTTACCACGAAAAAATCGCTACAGAAGCCATTAATCAGGAAAAGCAAAAACAGCTTCCTTCCCTTGATGTTGCGATATCAGCGGGCTATAATGGTGATGTATGGATCTCAGACCGTAATTTTTCAAACGGGATGAAGGTTCCAATTCCTGATTTTGGGAATAATTTTGCCTTAGAAGCTACTCAAATAATTTATGCGGGGGGTGTCATTAAAACATCTATAAAAATAGCTGAATTAAGCCATGTCATTTCTCAATTAGATACAGACATAAACAAGCAGGATATTCGATTTGCCATAGCAGGATACTATCTGGAATTGTTAAAATTAAACAATCAAAAAAAGATTCTGCAGAAAAATCTGGAGCAAACCAATAAACTACTAGCGCAAATTAAAGCCAAATACAAGCAAGGCACCTCACTTCGCAACAATACAACCCGTTACGAGTTGCAACTCCAATCCTTAGAACTAGCGTTACAAAAAACAGAAAACAGAAGAACCATTATTAATAATGAATTAGTAAAAACTTTACTGCTGCCTAAGGAAACAAAGCTGGAATTGAAAGATGTTTTACCTGAAACCAGCGACACTTTAACTAATGAAACCAATTGGCAAATTTTGGCACAGCAAAACTCCGCGGTACTGCAGAAAATTCAACCAAAGTTAGAACAGGCTAAACATCATGAAAAATTAATTAAAGCTGACGAATTACCTCAGGTATTTGCTTATGGAGGGAATTACTTAAACGGCCCCATCATGATTGAAATTCCAGCATTAGATAAAAATTTCAACTACTGGTCGGTTGGGCTGGGTATTAAGTACAATATGGCATCCTTATATAAAAATAAAACCAAAGGGAATATAGCCAGGCTAAAAACCCAAAGTGTATTGGAAAGCAATGAAATTGTA
Source organism: Daejeonella sp. (assembly GCA_035631395.1). GTDB lineage: Bacteria > Bacteroidota > Bacteroidia > Sphingobacteriales > Sphingobacteriaceae > Daejeonella. Next base: position 13,724 of record DASQIU010000116.1, read on the forward strand.
AAAGATGAACTGTCTAATCAAATCAGTTCGGCTTATATTTTATACAATGAGGCTAAAAATGTTTACCAAACTCAATTGAAAGGTGTTGAATTAGCAACAGAAAATTATACCATTATTAAAAACAGGTATTTAAATGATCTGGTTTTAATCACCGAAATGTTAGATGCCGAAAATGCAAAGGTTAATGCCGAATTAAAAGCAGCAAATGCACAAATCAATATTTTATTTCAATATTATCAATTAAAAAAACTAACAGGAACTCTATAATCACATGAAACATAAAACCAAAAAAATAATTTACAATATCGGTGCGGTAATTATACTTATTACTGGAATTGCATGGGTAAGCTCCAAATTTGTTCATCTGGGAAATGTAGAATTTACCGACAATGCGCAAGTAAAGCAGCTGATTATTCCAATCAACTCACGTGTACAGGGATTTGTGAAAGAAATACGCTTTAAGGAATATCAAGCCGTAAAAAAGGGTGATACATTGATGATTATAGACGATACAGAATTTCGTTATCGTGTTGCCCAGGCGGAAGCTGATTATCAAAATGCCTTAGCCGGCAAAATGGTGGGAAACTCATCCGTTAGTACGGCAGAAAATAGCATTTCTGTTTCAAATGCAGGATTAGTCGAAGTAAAAGCATTATTAAACAATGCAGAAACAGAATACAAACGTTACAAAAATTTACTGGAACAGGAGTCGGTTACGCCGCAAGAATTTGACGCAATAAATACGAAATATTTAGCGCTAAAAGCAAGGTACGAAACCCTGAATCGTCAAAAACAATCGACTATTTTGGTAAAAAACGAACAAAATATCCGTTTAACACAAAACGATGCAGCAATTAAATTAACAGAGACAGCTTTAGAGCTAGCTAAATTGAATTTATCCTATACGGTAATTGTGGCTCCCAGCGATGGTTATACAGGGCGTAAGAATTTTCAGACAGGTCAACTGATTCAACCCGGCCAAGCCATTGTTGATTTAGTAGATGACAACGAAAAATGGGTAATTGCTAATTACAAAGAAACGCAAACACACCACATTGCAGCAGGACAGGAAGTTGAATTGGGTATTGATGCCTTGCCGGGCGTCAAATTAAAAGGTAAAGTAAAGTCTATTTCAAATGCAACTGGCGCCAGTTTCTCTATTATTCCACAAGACAATTCGGCTGGTAATTTTATAAAGGTAGCACAAAGAATTCCTGTAAGAATAGAGTTTGATAAATCTAACAATGTCGAGTACATTCAAAAATTAAGATCCGGAATGAATGTGGCATGTACCGTAAAATATTAACCTAAAATGCAGCATAACGGCCCCTTTACAATACCTGCCATCAACAACGTTATTCCAGAGAAATGGAAACCATTCATCCTCATTTTATTTGTAATTATTTTTCAATTCTCCGGAGGTTTATACCTGGCTACCGCCAATGAAATGGTAGGTGAAAGAGCTTTATTACAAGAAGACATTTTAATGGCAGGCTACGCTTCATTAATTGGAATGGCATTAACATTTGCTATTATGCTTCGGTTAAAGATGCGTTTTACCACAAAATTCGCCTTTTTAGTATGTAGCATTGCACTAATTATTTGTAACCTCATCAGTTTATATACCCATAATGTGGCGGTACTAGTTATTACCTGTTTTTTTGCCGGCATATTTAAAATGTGGGCAAGTTTTGAATGCAATTCTACCATTCAATTATGGTTAACCCCCAAAAGAGATTTATCGGTATTCTTTTGCTACATCTATTTATTGGTACAGGGAAGTATTTTGCTTTCGGGTGTGGCCAACCTATATGTTTCCTTTTTTTCTAACTGGGAATACATGCACTGGTTTATAATTGCCGCATTATTATTTGTGGCAATTATCACCTTATTAATATTCAACAGTAAAAGATTCATGCGTCCCTTTCCCCTATTCGGAATTGATTGGTTAGGAGCTTTTATGTGGGGATTAATTTTACTAAACATTAATTTCATTTGCCTTTATGGCGAACATTACGATTGGTGGCATTCAACGGAAATTAAAGCTGCAAGTTTGTTTCTAGCAGTATTGCTTGTATTAAATATCTTTAGAGCATCTTTTATAAGACATCCTTTTATTGCATTACAAACCTTTACTTATAAAGCAGTTTACTTACCCTTTGTCTTATATATTGCAGTTGATATTTTCCTTGCTCCATCCTATTTAATAGAACATATATACTTCGATAATCTATTAAAATATGATGCTACCCATACCACTACTATCAATTTAATTGGATGTTTAGGTGTATTAGTGGGTGCAATATTTTCATACTATTATTTTGCGTTGAAGAAAAATAGTTATAAATCTACTTTTCTAATTGGGTTTGCCTTCATATTAATGTATTTGATATGCATGTATTTCTTAATTGATATGCAAACTACCAAGGCAATGTTAATAGCACCTATCTTTTTCAGGAATTTTGGCTATGTAATTATTGCCATTGTATTGCTTACTAATTTGGTAAAAGTACCCTTTCATCATTTTTTTCAGGCTGTATCTGTTCAGGCATTTATAAGTGCTGCATGTGGCAGTGCGCTTGGGGCGGCTATTTTACATCACTTTTTCAAGGTAGTTTCTACCAAAAACTTTCAACTAATTTCATCCAATATAGATCGGGTTAGCCATCAATTAATTAAGAATGGAAATATAGATTTATATCAAATTATTCAAAATCAAGTATTACTTGTTACTTCCAAGGAAATCTATGGCTATTTGGTCATTTTTGGGATGGGGTGCTTTATTAGTTTCTTATTTTATAAATATCCGCATTTGCCTCAAAATGTTAATTATCCCAAAATGAGGTCGATTAAAAGAATGTTGAGAAAGGAAATTCAACCATAAATCTTATAGAGGAAAACCTACTAGCCTAACCAGCTAATATTACCTGCTTAGGTTAAATAATCAGCCGCATAAAACTTTTCCAATCCCGTTCTCTTCTGTTCAATTTCAGAAACAAAACAAAGTTATTTAAGTTAATTTTTGGAAAGGCATCGCGTACACTGCTCATGGAACTACTTATCTGCAATTATAAACACTCTGATGAATATCTGATTTAATAGCATTATAAAAACATATCCTAATGAATCAAAAAGTTTTAGTAACAGCCGGTGCCGGAGGTATTGGCCTTGAAATAGTTAAAGCTTTTGCTGCACTTGGCGCTAAGGTATTTGTATGTGATATTAATACTGAAGCGCTCAGTGTATTAGAGAAAACGGTACCCAGAGTGGCAACCACGGTCTGTGATATTGGTAACCGGTCTGACATAGAGAAAATGGTTTCCCTAGCTGCAGAAACCTTAGGAGGGATAGATGTTTTGATAAATAATGCTGGTATAGCAGGACCTACTGCCCCGGTAGAGAAAATCAATCCTGATGAATGGGAAAAGGTCATGCAAATAGATCTCAATGGTACCTTTAACGTGACCCGGATGGCTATTCCATATTTGAAAAAATCTCCCTCAGGCGTGATCATCAATATGTCTTCGGTTGCGGGAAGGTTTGGATATGAAAACCGAAGCCCGTATTCAACTGCAAAATGGGGAATTATAGGATTTACTAAAACATTGTCCATAGAACTGGGCAAATATGGTATTCGTGCCAACGCCATATTACCCGGTGCAGTAGAAGGACCAAGAATCGACCAGGTGATGTCAGGAAGAGCCCAAATTAATCACACAACTCTTGAACAGGAAAGGGAAAATGCTTTGTCGATACAATCCATCAAACACTTTGTAGATCCAAAGGATATTGCAACTTTGGCGGTATTTCTGGCTTCTGATGGTGCAAAAATGATCTCTGGTCAAATGTTGCCAATTGATGGTGATACGCAAAAAGCATCCTGATCATTTACGCAAATTCTATCTTAAAAAACTAAATCTCATGCCAACAAAAACATTAAGAGATCAGTTAATTGGTGCCTGGAAGCTGGTATCCTACGCAGAAAACCCAGTGGATGGCTCAGCGCCATTTTACCCGATGAGTGAAAAACCCATGGGGATTATCATGTATACCCCGGATGGTTTTATGTCAGCACAATTGATGCATCCCGAACGAAACCATTTTGCATCGGGTGACTGGTTCGACGGTACTGATGCAGAATACAAACAGGAAGCATCTACTTATATCGCTTACTCTGGCCCATTTCATGTGGATGAAGAAAAGCAAACCCTTACACATTCAATGTTTATTTCGCTTTTCCCGAACTGGACCGGACAAACTCAGCCCCGGATCGTAAAAATTGAAGGTATCTTCCTACATCTGGGCACGGCCACTCCCATTACTTCAGGTGGTAAACTGGTCAAATCTACGTTGATCTGGAAGCGTGCTGGTGAACAGGCCTAGCCGGCGACGTTCCATCAGAAATTGTGCTAATATTCGATCAGGATTTGACTCCTTTAAATGACACTGTTACCAGAACTGCTCCAACGGCTTGCAGTTATTGTCTCTGCACAGTTCATATATAATGCACTGATGGACTGACCGGTTTTTATAAATCTGTTCCTTTCTTATCATTTGAATAAACGGGCAGGTTCCAATGATAACGTAAGGCCAATAACCGTAACCCGAAGCATGTAATTAAAGCAAAGATCGAAATCCAATCGTTAGACAGCCATTTCAGATAATTTCCTAAAACCACAATTAAAGCCCCAATAAGCGCTGCTGATGCATAAATCTCTTTTTCTAATATAACAGGGATTCGATTGAGCGCAATATCACGCAATACCCCTCCACCAACGGCTGTAGTAATTCCCAAAAGAACAGCAACCTCTGCATTATGGCCATAGGCAAGACTTTTTTGCGCCCCGGTAACCGCAAATAAGGATAAGCCCAATGCATCGAAAAGTAGCACGGGCCGATTAAGTCGCTGAACCAAAGGATATAAACCCAGGGTCATTCCTGTGGCTATAATTGCTGCTACCAAATAATGCCAGTTTGTTAATCCAGCAGGTGGTATAGCTCCAATACAAAGGTCGCGAATAATCCCGCCGCCACAAGCTACCATAAATGCGATGGCGCAGATCCCGAACAGGTCCAATCCCCGCTGCTTGGCTGCTGCCGCTCCACTTATGGCAAAAACAAATGTACCTGCCAAATCCAGAAAATTATAGAACGAGTGCAGTTGCTCCATCTTAATAAGAGGTTAATCCAACCAGGAAACAGGGCTGTGATGATAGCCTGCAAACCCAGTTTTTTGGATTGGATATGTGCCGGTAATAATGGCGATTCTGTTTGCCAATCTGTCCATCATTTTTAAACTAATTTAAGTTAATTACTGAACTATTGTTTGGCTTTTTCTGGTTTTGTCAGGATTTGGAGGGAACAGCGTAAAAATACCAGATCCTTTATCAAACGGAAAGGTCTCCGGCCAAAGCTTGGCTCCCAAAATTTGCCCTGACTGAGTTTATAAAAGCTGTTGTTTTTATTTAACTCGCAACCGAGTGTAATTCAATGCAAATCCATATCGAAAAATAGCGATAGATTTTTACATTTTAATTAAAATGCATTAATTTTCTTTACTCAAAAAGCAGTACCCATATTGAAAGTTAAATCCGAATTATGAAAAATAGAATATTATTTTTTTGGGGTATTATTATGCTTACAAAAATATCTCAAGGCCAAGAGTACATTCTGTTTGAAAAACAACAGTCTTTAAATCATAAAATGATTGTTCCTGGCATATTTCTTTCCCAAAATGATGTTTTATTAAAACATGGGGATACCACGCTAACAGTTTTCAATTTCTATTTTTACAATGATAAAACGGATGTTTGGGGCCTAGATCTGAAAGCATTAGAGGATAGTCAAAAAGATATTTCACTCCTCAGAAATGACGTATTGATATGCGCCGTTCCATTGATTAAACCTGGTGAACAATTGCAGTATATTAAGTTAACACCTGCAGAATTGGAAAAACTAAAAATTATTTCCATAAAAGAACTGTTATTAAATACTGTTCCCTCGTTATTTACACATGTTACCACGAGGAAAGCATCAATGCCTTCCTTAAAGTCCTTGAAATATGATCTGATAATCAAAGATGGAACTGATTATTTCAAAGTAATTCAGCCTGTCCTGGTATCCCAATTTATTATTTATTCAGCTGAGTGGTACTTCCCAAATCATTTTAAAGATGGTGTATTAAATGCATCATACCCTAACTACATTAAAACTTATAATATGCAGGACTTCGATAAAATTGATAACGAAGTAAGGAGAAGTTTTATATGGAGAGAACTTCAAAATCGAATTTATGTATCCAAAATTGAAAATATAAAAGCCTATCACCCTATTTATCATTATTGGGAATTTCCGGGAAGGGGTGCCAGGCGATTTTCTATCAAAGACAGGATATTTGATCAAGCCCATCCAGGTTTAGGCAGTTTTGATTTTTTACCTAAAATTGGGGTGCTCAATTGTACCTTATATTTTTATTTACAAAGAGAAACCCATGGGGAAATGGCGGAATGTTGTGAAAACCAACCTACAAGCCTAAAAATAACCTCTATTAATTCTTTAAACCCAGAAACTTTCTACTCTAAGTACAGAGACTCTTTTCCTAAAAATATTAGATTCATTGAATAAACCAACCTAAGTATAGCTTACGGAAATATTTGTATCGGTGCTGGTGATAATAAATTCAAAAATTGAAGAACTTCATTATTGTTGGTTAAAGGGCGTTTAAGATCTTCTCATTCTAGCGCATGCGTGCTAAATCAAATTTCAAGCACAAAAAAGCCCTTCCGAGAAATTGGAAGGGCTTCATCTTAATGGGTGGAATATGGGGCTCGAACCCACGACCTCCTGAACCACAATCAGGCGCTCTAACCAACTGAGCTAAAACCACCGTTTGTTATGCTGCAAAAGTAACCATTTTGCTATATTTTGCAAACTTTTTCATCCCTGATAAGAAAAAAATACCCAAATAATTCAATCTACTTTACTATAAGGCTGTAATCTAGGCATTTGAAATGCCAGTCAGTTTAATAACATAATCCTAAATTTTACTGCCACAAGCCATAAACTAAAAGTATTTTTGCTAAACACTGCACAAACGAAAGAAATTATGCCCCAAACAGATCAGTTGGTAGAGTTACAAGTAAGCGGAATGCATTGCAATAACTGCGCAATTTCGGTTCACCGGATGCTGGAGAAAAATGGTCTTCATGATATCTATGTGGATTTTGCCAATGAGGAAGTTAAATTCCGCACCGACGATCTGGCCATCACTCCTCAAATAGTAAAAAACATTGAAGGTTTAGGTTATAAAGTGCGGGATGCCGATAAACCATTTCATGAGCCTTTTTATGAAAAGGTAGAAAATCGCTTTTTATTTAGCCTGATTTTTACCCTGCCCCTTTTTATGCATATGTTTCTACCCTATCACTGGCTACATAATCCCTATACTCAATTAGCGTTATGTTTGCCAGTATTTATTCTGGGATGCGTACACTTTGGAAAAAGTGCTTTTAATTCCTTAAAAAGCGGAGTCCCCAATATGGATGTCCTGATTTTTATAGGTTCCAGCGCCGCATTTATCTATAGCCTGGTAGGTACTATACAAAATTTGGGTTCGGCCTATCTTTTTTATGAAACTTCCGCCACTATAATTACCCTGGTTTTACTGGGCAATGTATTAGAAAAGCGCTCGGTAACACAAACTACCTCTGCCGTGCGTGATTTGATGAAATTTCAGGAAGTAAAGGCTTATAAAATAGTGAATGGGGGGGTGATCGAGATCCATTCGCATGAAATCAGAACTGGTGATACCTTACAGGTAAACACCGGAGATAAAATTCCGGTAGATGGCGAAGTGATCTGGGGTGATGCTTCGGTTAATGAAGCCATGCTGACCGGCGAAAGCATACCGGTAGAAAAATCCAAATACGACCAGGTTATTGGCGGCACCATTGTTGAAAAAGGCAGTATTCATATGTTGGCTACCAAAGTGGGTAAGCAAACCGTGCTATCGCAAATTATTGATTTGATGAAACGGGCCCAGGCTGCCAAACCACCCATTCAAAAATTAGGCGACCAGGTGGCGGCCGTATTTGTTCCGGTGGTGGTGCTTATTTCGCTGCTTACTTTCCTATTGGCCTTTTATTTTTTCGATGTAACGTTCCAAAAATCATTACTCAACGCCATTGCCGTATTGGTGATCTCCTGTCCTTGTGCCATGGGACTGGCTACCCCAACCGCTGTGATGGTTGGCTTAGGCCGGGCCGCCAAAAATGGTATTCTAATTAAGGGCGGCACCACTATTGAAGAACTGGCCCGTTTAAAATATATGGTATTTGATAAAACCGGCACTCTTACTTCCGGAAAATTTAAAATCAAAGCCCTAAATACCTTCGATATTTCCCCTGAAGAAGCTGCCTCCATTATTTCAGCCCTGGAGTCTTATTCTAATCATCCAATAGCGAAATCTTTGGTAGAAGAACTGGCTGCCCAAAATCCGCAAAAACTGATTCTCCCCAAGGTAAAAGAAGAAAAAGGCGTAGGAATGTCTGGAACTGATGCCGAAGGAAACACCTATCATCTGGGTTCTAAAAACATCCTGGAAAGCAATGAAAAAGCCGGAAATTACGACCTGTTTTTAAAGAAAAATAACCAACTGGTGGCTGCCATCAGCATTGAGGATGAGATTAAACCCGCTGCCGCCCATTTAATTAAAACCTTAAAAAATGCAGGAATTACCCCCATCTTATTAAGTGGCGACCGTTTGGATAAATGCGAAGCGCTAGCCGATCAGTTAGGAATTGAACAGATTTATGCCGAAAAACTTCCTCACCAAAAATTGGAGATCATTGACCAGATAAAACACCGCGGCAAAACCGCCATGGTTGGCGATGGCATTAACGACGCTCCGGCCCTAACCACCGCCGATGTGGGAATTTCTATGAGTAATGCTTCTCAAATTGCTATTCAGAGCGCCGAAGTGGTACTCTTAAAACATGATCTGCAGGCCATAGATAAAATGGTGCTTATTGGAAAGCACACCTTGCTTACCATTAAACAAAATCTTTTTTGGGCTTTCTTTTACAACGTAGTAGCCATTCCGGTAGCGGCTTTCGGGTTTTTAAGCCCAATGGTGGGCGCCTTGGCCATGGCCTTTTCTGATGTAATAGTCATTGGAAATTCCATCCGCTTAAAAACAAAATCCTTATAATTGCGCTTAAATTCTGATTTTTCCTGAGAAAAGCCCATGATAGAACTTTTTACTGACGGCGCATCCCGTGGCAATCCGGGACCAGGCGGATATGGAACCATATTACGTTCCGGAAAACATTACAAAGAACTATCGGCCGGATACCGCAAAACCACCAATAACCGCATGGAATTGCTGGCGGTAATTGTAGGTCTGGAAGCTATTAAAAAACCGGGGCAAGAGATCATGATCTACTCCGATTCTAAATACGTGATTGATGCAGTAGAAAAAAAATGGGTTTTTGGCTGGCTCAATAAAGGCTTTGAAGGAAAAAAGAATAAAGACCTTTGGTTACGATTCCTTTCTTCGTATAAACTACATCATATCCGTTTTACCTGGGTAAAAGGCCATGCCGGCCATCCTGAAAATGAACGTTGCGACGTGTTGGCGGTTACCGCCGCCCAGCAAAAAACGTTGTTGATTGATACCGTTTTTGAAGTGGAACAACAGAAACAACTACTTTAATCTCAATTCCATTCTTTTCGAATCCGCGTTACTCTATTGCACTCTTGCATGAAAAAATTGGTAAAAAGATGGAGTTAGGATCTGTATAATAGGTTCAAACTCATGCCCATCTTATCAATCAAAAAAATTACAGTTCAAACAATTTTTAGAAAAGCCACACCTCCATCCTTCGGTGCCGCCAGCCCCGCTTTCCGTTCCAAATCCTCATTCCGCGGGCGGCTTTCTACCCTAAATTAAAGTTTAGCTAACGCTTCATTGCGGGTTTTCCACTTTAATCGGGTTTAGTTTAGCAAAACCTGCAAAAATATCAGCCGAAAAACGACAGTCGAAAAATCAGAAACCTTTCCTATTCATCTAACGTACAAGCCTCTATCTAAGAAAAACATAGCGATGGAAAGCCTAAAAAATCAGGAAGAAATTTTGCACAAAGAAGGGGTTGCCGAGGCCTTAATGGAAATAGCAGAACGATATGATATCCATGATAAACAGATCCTCAGCAAAGAATGGGAAAACATTGAGAATTTACTGCATAGCTTCCAAGTTAAACGGTATATAGTTACCCCAGATCATCTCTTCTCTCAAATCATTATTCAACCATTTAAAACGGATACCGAGATCGAAGAACTCAAAAACTATTTGCTGAATTAAAATTGAAATTCACTCTAGTCTTCAAAGGGTGAACATCTTAAAAAAAACAGATTTTTAATTATTACCTCATGCTTTGACATGCTCAGTTTACTGAGATGGCACTTCAAACCATTATACCTGAGCCTGTCAGAGTGTGAATATCACGCTGGTCGCTACACTTAAGAAGTATAGGCTTTAGCTTGAATAAAAGAATAATAAAACACTGCATTGGGATCTTTAGCAACCAAACGCATTTCTTTTTTCATATTCTCGGCCAGCTCCTCGTCCACATAGCCGGCTTGTAACAGATTGGGCAAAGCACTTAACAGTAACTCGGTCCAAAAACTGATCATCTCGGTACGCTTAGCCGGATTTCGGTTATCCAAATGAATAATTTTAGGTTCAACTTCTATCCGGGTAAAACCCAGAGATTGCAGCATATTGCCTAATTTAGCGCCCACAAAGGGGTCGCCTTTCATATCGTACTGCAAATCATTGTATTTCATCCAGTATTTCCATACGTTAGGCGAATAAGGATCCACAAAAAACGTAGAATTAAGCACTTCGGTAACCACTACCAAACTTCCCGGTTTAAGTACCCGTCGCACTTCTGATAAAACCCGAAGTGGATTAGGAATATGCTCCAAAACCCAGCATAAAAAAGCTCCGTCAAATTTTCCCTGCGAAGCAAAAGGCATATCGGTAGCATCGGCCTGCTTAACTTCATAGCGGTTGGAGGCATAGGGTAGTCTCGAGAGAAAATCTTTAGCCTGATTAACCTGCTCTTCCGAAAAATCAATTCCTGTTAAAAACAGATCGGGGAAACGTCGCAACAAAATTTCCGACTGGGCACCTACACCACAACCTACTTCCAGCAAGTTCTCTACCGCAGAAAAATCAATTCCCGAATAAATCTTGGTTTCTAAAAAACGAGCCTGTTTATGCAAACGCTGTTGCTCTTGCGAAGTAAATCCGTGTAAATATTGTTCTGTAGTCATAATTAATCAATACCACCAATTATTCCTAAACTTTCCAGTTTACTGTCCGCATCATCTATTTTGGGCGAATATTCCCGCATCATATCCTCGGCTTGGCGCACCATATTCTCTGACCCTATAAATATGGCCGAACGCTGGTGAAGTGATTCAACCGTTTTTTCCATAATACGATCATAACCATCGGTAGCACGGCCACCGGCTTGCTCAATAATAAAAGCCATCGGATTGCATTCATAAACCAACCTTAACTTTCCACTGGGCGCACTGGAAGTGGTAGGATAAATAAATATCCCTCCCTTAATCATATTCCGGTGAATATCGGCCACCATAGAACCAATATAGCGGGAAGTATAAGGTCTGCTAGTTTGTTTATCCTCCACCTGGCAGTATTTCAAATATTTTTTAACCCCATCCGGAAAATGAACATAATTACCTTCGTTAAGGGAATAAATGGTGCCATCTTTCGGAATTTTCATATCCGGATGAGAAAGGCAAAACTCGCCGATAGATGGATCCAATGTAAAACCGTTTACCCCTTTACCGGTAGTGTACACCATCATGGTGGAGGAGCCATAAATAACATACCCGGCAGCTACCTGTTCAATTCCATTTTGCAGTACGTCTGACAAGGTTGGCCGGCCTTCGGTACTTTTACGGCGATAGATGGAAAAAATGGTTCCTACCGCTACATTTACATCAATATTTGATGAGCCATCCAGCGGATCAATTGCTACAATGTATTTGGCGTTTTTAGAAACCTCTCCATCAATATACACATACTCATCATTTTCTTCGGAAGCCACAATGCAACATTCGCCACCACTTTGGAGCGCCGATATAAATTGTTCATTGGCATAAACATCCAGTTTCTTCTGGCATTCGCCCTGAATGTTCATGGTTCCGGCATCGCCCAGAATATCCATCAATCCGGCTTTGTTTACTTCCCGGTTTACAATTTTGGCGGCAATGCCAATATCCCGCAACAAACGTGATAATTCGCCTTTGGCATAGGGGAAATCATTTTGCTTTTCAATGATAAACTGACCCAGTGTTTTTACTACCTGCATAAGATACTTAGTGTATTTTTAACATTAACGACTCCCCATTTCGATCAGCTCTAAGGTATGAATATTTTTGCCAGAAATGCAAAAACGAAGCAATGTACGCACTTTATGCCACCCCTCTTTTCCAGCAGCACCTGGATTTAAGTGTAAAATGCCGTTTTTTTGATCATACATCACTTTAAGGATATGGGAATGTCCTGATATGAACAATGCAGGCGGATTTTGGTTTATTTCTGCTTTAATCCGGGGAGCATATTTACCCGGATATCCGCCGATATGAGTTATCCATACATCAGTTTCTTCACACATAAAGCGCAGGTCCTCCGGATAAACCGAACGGATATCCCGACCATCAATATTTCCATACACTCCACGCAAAGGCTTAAAGGCTGCCAGCCGGTCGGCAATTTCCATGGTGCCAAAATCTCCGGCGTGCCAGATCTCATCGCATGGTTCAAAATGTTTAAACACGGCCTCATCCAGGTAGCTGTGCGTGTCAGAAATTAAGCCAATCCGCTTCATTTTACAGGTAAATTTCCAGGCAAGGTAATAATAATGCATAAGCCCGGGAGCAGATATTTTGCTAACAAAAAAAGATTTGCCGTGTTATCTCTAAAAAAATCCTGGAAAAAGAGCAGCCGGCTTTAGAGTGTTCAGTTATTCCCAGGAACAAAACCGATTATTTCACTTAAAATCTTCACGATATGGCACATTCTTCCCTTACCGCAACCAGCCGCAGAGGCTTTTTAGGGCAATTTGCCGCCGGCGCCGCTGCTATTGGCCTTTCTACACTCATTGCTCCATTGCCTTTAGAGGCTGCCGAAGAAATACGGCAGGAAAATTCGCCGGATGCCTGGTTTAACCAAATCAAGGGCAAGCACCGTATGGTTTTTGATGTAACTACCCCGCATGATGTACTTCCTTTTGCCTGGCCCAGAGTGTATTTACTAACCAATGAAAAAACCGGAACCCCTGAAAAAGATTGCAGTACCGTGGTGGTTTTACGCCATGAAGCGATCCCTTATGCTATGAACGACCAGTTATGGCAGAAGTATAAATTTGGGGAAGTCTTTAAAATCAATGACGCAGCTACCAAGGCTCCTTCTGTACGCAATATGTTCTGGAAACCTAAACCCGGCGAAATGAAAGTTCCAGGCATTGGACCGGTAGCCATCGGCATCAATGAATTACAGGATAGTGGCGTAATGTTTTGTGTTTGCAATATGGCTTTAACCGTTTATAGCGCCGTAGTAGCACAAAACATGAAACTAGACCCGGCGGCAGTAAAAAATGAGTGGATGGCAGGTATTTTGCCCAAGATACAAGTAGTACCTTCAGGAGTTTGGGCCGTTGACCGGGCACAGGAACATAACTGTTCTTATTGTTTTGTGGGATAAAATAACGCTGATAGAGTTTTGGCTCAGTCTGAACCTAATTCAGCATCTCTCAGCGAAAGTGACTGTTAAATACAGCCCGTGCTTTATTAACACCTTCTACCTCTGAGAGACCCTGAAATAAATTCAGGGTGACGGAAGATGAGAGTTTTTGCTTTGGAGAGCCTGACGCTAAATTGGGCTTTGTTCTTTTGTTAAATTTTGCACTGTCCGTCGTCATGCTGAATTTATTTCAGCATCTCTCAGTGAAAATAACTGTTAAATACAGTTCATGCTTTATTAATGGCTTCTACCACCGAGAGGCCCTGAAATAAATTAGAGCAACGGAAGATGAGAGTCTCAATGTTGTCTTTTGGAGACCTCTAATTTCCGGCCTTAAAAGATGGTAAAGAAATCCTTTAGCAAATGGACATATTCTGCTGAATATTCTTTTGGACGCTCATAGATCACAAATTTTTCAGAGCGTAATTCAGCGGGCTCAAAACCTAAAGAGAGTATTTCCCGATGGGGCATGCTATGCGCAAAAGAATGAATATCGATCTGATTTTTCAGGTACAAATGATTCTGGCCGGCTAATTTTTGGATCAAAGGAACCAGTTCAACAGGAATAATCAGGCTTAAAGTTCCCTTCAGTTTCAAATGTACCTTGGCCTGCAGCAGCAATTTCTCAAAAAACTGCTTATCAGTATGCCGGGCGATACTTTTAGCAGTATCGCCCGACTTTAATGAGTCTATAAAAAACGGGGGATTAGAAATAATCAGATCATATTGCTGTTCCGGATTTTCAGAAAAATAATCTTCAAAAGATTGAGAATAAACCTTCAATCGATTGGCAAATGTCGATTTTTTAAAATTTTCCGAAGCCCTGAAAGCGGCCGTCTCCTCAATTTCTACCGCATGAATCAATGCCGTAGGAAATCGCTGGGCCAAAATCAGCGACATTACTCCGGTACCAGTGCCAATATCCAGAATATGTTCGGGATCCTGAGCTTCTGTCAAGGTCGCCAGTAAAACCCCATCGGTATTCACCTTCATGGCGCAACCGCTCTGATCTACTGAAAACTGCTTGAATCTAAAAACAGAGGATGACAATTTAATCTGTTTATGTCCCTAAAATAGTATGCAATACATTATCAAAAACCGGCTTGGCTTGAGCAACCTTCCCAAAATCAGTTTCATCTACCAGCAAATTACCAGAAGTAACCTGTCCGAGTAAACTGAATTCAGTTTCTGAAGTAGCTAAAAGCTCTATAAATGCTTCCTGATTTTCCGGCTTCACCGAAACCACTACCCGACCTTGCGCCTCGCCAAACAAGAAAGCATCTTTACGAATATCTGCATCGGTTTCAATATCAAAACCAAGTCCTCTAGGCATAGCCGATTCCAATAGAGAAATATACAATCCGCCATCAGATACATCGTGAACCGAAGCCACCAAACCTTGCCTGATTAATTGATTAACTACTCGATGCATGGCATACTCCTTCTCTAAATCAAAATATGGAGCCGGGCAAGCAGTTATTCCATGATAAGAAGCCAAATATTGCGAAGAGGCAATATCATTTACGCTTTCACCAACCAGATAGATCAGATCGCCTTCATTTTTAAAATCAGCACTCATAAACGTTTTCACATCGTCCATTACGCCCAGCATTCCAATGGTTGGAGTTGGGAATACCGGCCCTTCATCAGATGACTGATTGTAAAAACTCACGTTTCCGCCCGTTACCGGGGTTTCAAATTTCTGACAAGCCTCGCTCATTCCCTTAATGGCACCCACAAATTGCCAATATACTTCGGGCACATAAGGATTACCAAAGTTCAGGCAGTTGGTTATAGCCACGGGCTCGGCGCCCGCACAGGTAATGTTACGGGCAGCTTCAGCTACCGCGATGGCACAACCTTTTTGCGGATCGGCATATACATAGCGAGAATTGCAATCTACGGTTAAAGCTATGGCTTTCTCAGTACCTTTTATACTTACCACCGCCGCATCACTTGGGCTATTGGTAGTCATATTGGCGGTTCCAACCATTGAATCGTATTGATCGGTCACCCAGCGCTTGGATGCGATATTAGGATGCGAAACTAAATGATCTGCTACAGCCTTTAAATCTTCCGGCTGCTTAATATCATCAATATTAAATTTTTGATTTTCCTGAAAATAAGCCGGCTCACGGTATTCCCGTTTATATACCGGTGCTCCTCCGCCCAATACCAGGTCATCAGCAGGAACATCGGCTACCAATTCGCCATGCATATAATATTGCAGGCGTTTGGTATCGGTAACTTCTCCAATAATGGCACAGTTTAGATCCCATTTATCAAAAACGGCCTCTACATCTTTTTCACGACCTTTCTCTACCACAATCAGCATCCGTTCTTGCGACTCGGATAAAAGGATCTCGAAAGGCTTCATGTTTTCCTGACGAACCGGTACTTTATCCAGATCAATGCGCATTCCATGCTCGCCTTTGGCCGACATTTCTGAATTGGAACAGATAATTCCGGCAGCACCCATATCCTGCATACCCACAACGGCTCCGGTTTTAATCACTTCCAGAGTGGCTTCCAGTAATAATTTTTCCTGGAAAGGATCGCCCACCTGAACCGCAGGAAGATCGTTCACTGAATCTTCAGTAATATCTTTAGAAGCAAAAGCTGCTCCGTGAAT
Organism: Daejeonella sp.; assembly: GCA_035631395.1. Lineage (GTDB taxonomy): Bacteria > Bacteroidota > Bacteroidia > Sphingobacteriales > Sphingobacteriaceae > Daejeonella. Next base: position 30,193 of record DASQIU010000116.1, read on the forward strand.
TCCGTCTTTACCAGTAGCCGAACCTACAATATATACCGGATTACCCACTCCATACGAGGTAGCCGATACGGTTTCTCCTACCTTAACGATACCCGCCGACATAGCATTGACCAGCGGATTTACATTATAACACTCGTCAAAAAATAATTCGCCGCCCACGGTAGGAATACCGAAAGCATTACCATAGTCGCCAATGCCTTTTACTACCCCTTTTACCAGCCATTTGGTACGGTCTAAGTTTAAATCACCAAAACGTAATGAGTTTAACTGGGCAATAGGCCGTGCGCCCATGGTAAAAATATCGCGGTTAATCCCCCCTACTCCGGTGGCTGCTCCTTGATAAGGTTCTAAAGCCGAAGGGTGATTATGTGACTCGATTTTAAACACGCAGGCAATTCCATCACCCAAATCAACCATACCCGCATTTTCTTCACCAGCTTTAGCCAGCATGCGTGGGCCATCTTTAGGCAGGGTTTTTAACCAGGTAATTGAGTTCTTGTATGAGCAATGTTCGCTCCACATAACCGAGAAAATGGAAAGTTCAGTAAAATTAGGAGTACGACCCAGAATTTCATTAATACGATCAAATTCTTCTGGAAGCAAACCCAGATCTTTAGCAGTTTCTACGGTGGTAAGTTGCAAATTTTCCAATGTTACAGATTTTTTGAGAAGATGCTCAAAAGTAGGAAAAAACCGTCAATTTGCTCAAAACATTCTCAATTCTCTACATTTCGAGCAAACCAAAGGCTCATAAATGAGTACTTAACCTAATCTATCCTCAAACTAAGCAGGCATCTCTTAAAAAATGGCAAGATTTTAGCTATTAAAATGGCACATATTTGAAGTGATTTTTCATCAAACACCTAAAAAAGGATTCGATTTTAAAATTTTTCCTGCCAATTGTTCAAAAAAATACAAAAAATTTGAAAAAATTCGATCTACATCATCTACTTTTGTAAAGATTTACTAAAAACCCACACCACCCATGTTCAGTTTACGGTTTCAGGCATTAAATGCCGCTCAATCCAGGGTCACCCCCGAGGTAAAGGCTCCCTCTTCTAAAATTTCAGACTTTTTCGGCATTAACGTGTTCGACAAAAAGAAAATGAAAGATTTTCTATCCAAAGAAGCTTACCAAAGCATTATTAATTCTATTGATTTAGGAGAACCCCTGGACCGGCAAATTTCTGATCAGGTGGCTTCGGCCATGAAATCATGGGCGATGAGCAAGGGCGCCACTCATTATACGCACTGGTTCCAACCATTAACAGGCACCACTGCCGAAAAACATGACTCCTTTTTTGAACCTGGCCCGGATGGAGGGGCCATAGAACGCTTTTCTGGCGATGCTCTGGTTCAGCAAGAGTCTGATGCGTCTAGTTTCCCAAGCGGAGGTATTCGCAATACCTTTGAGGCTCGGGGCTATACCGCCTGGGATCCATCCTCCCCTGCATTTATCATAGAAGGTAAATCGGGTAAAACCCTGTGCATTCCTACCGTTTTTGTTTCTTATACCGGCGAAGCCCTGGATTATAAAGCGCCTTTATTAAAGGCTATCTCCAAACTAGACAAAGCGGCAGTAGATGTTTGCCATTATTTTGATAAAGCCATTGAAAAGGTAAACCCATCTTTAGGTATTGAGCAGGAATACTTCCTGGTTGACCTGTCTTTATACAATGCCCGCCCGGATTTGGCCATGACCGGACGTACCCTGTTTGGCCATATGTCTGCCAAAGGGCAACAATTGGAAGACCATTATTTTGGTACTATCCCCGACCGGATCTATGCTTTCATGCTCGATTTTGAAACTGAAGCCTTTAAATTAGGTATCCCTTTGAAAACCCGTCACAATGAGGTGGCTCCATCTCAGTTTGAATGCGCTCCAATTTATGAGGAGATCAATCTGGCCATTGACCACAACCAATTGCTGATGGATTTAATGGAAAAAATCGCCAAAAGACATCATTTCAAAGTTCTTTTGCATGAAAAACCATATGCCGGCATCAACGGATCAGGTAAACACAATAACTGGAGCCTGATTACCAATACCGGTAAAAACCTGCTTTCGCCAGGCAAAACCCCTAAGAACAACCTGATGTTCTTAACCTTTTTCATCAATACCGTACGGGCGGTTTATGAACATGCCGATTTATTAAGAGCCTCCATCGCCTCGGTGAGCAATGACCACCGTTTGGGTGCCAATGAAGCACCTCCGGCTATTATTTCCATCTTTTTAGGGCAGCAACTGAATGAGGTTTTGGAAGAAGTAGAGACTTCCAGAGTAACTAAAAAAGTAAAGGAAGACCCAAACTTATGGCATGGCATTCCTAAGATTCCGCAAATTTTATTAGACAATACCGACCGCAATCGTACTTCGCCATTTGCTTTTACAGGAAATAAGTTTGAATTCCGGGCAGTAGGATCTTCGGCAAATTCATCAGCCTCTATGACTGTTTTAAACAGTATTGTAGCCGATCAATTGGTTAAATTTAAAACCGAAGTAGATAAACTGATTAAAAAGGGCGACAAAAAAGATCTGGCCATTTTAACGGTTATCAAACGTTACATTAAAGAATCTAAAGATATCCGCTTTGAAGGAAACGGATATAGCAAGGAATGGGAAGCAGAAGCAGCAACCCGCGGCCTTTCCAATATCAAGACCACTCCGGTGGCACTGGACGCCTATATCAGCGATCGCACTTTGGAGTTATTTGAAAGAACCATGGTTTTCAACAAACGGGAGGCATTAGCCCGCCATGAGATCCTGTTGGAAAACTTTTTCAAAAAACTACAAATTGAGGCCAGAATAATGGGCGAAATTGTAAACAGTATCATTATTCCGGCAGCCATAACTTATCAAAACCGTCTGATTGAAAACATCAAAGGCTTAAAAGATATTGGTTTGCCTAAAGAATCATACCAGGCTCAGGTAGATATCATTTCCGACTTATCCAAACACATTAACTTTATCAAAACCAATGTGGACGCGATGGTTGAAGAACGGAAAAAGGCCAATAAAATTGAGGATATGCGAGAGCGGGCCATTGCTTATGACCAAAATGTAAAATCCTTTTTTGAACCGATCCGCTACAATGTAGATAAGCTGGAACAATTGGTAGATGATGCCCAATGGCCATTACCTAAGTTCAGAGAAATGCTATTCATTAAATAAGTTTTCTGGTTTGTATTGGGATTAAGATTTATTGGGCTCTAGTCCAAATAAATCTTAATCCTCCAAACCAAAGTTTACCTTTGCCTCATGTCTGATCTGAAATATAATCAACGCGGCGTTTCTGCCGGAAAAGAAGATGTGCATAATGCCATCAAAAACATCGATAAAGGAATTTTCCCTCAAGCATTTTGTAAAATAATCCCAGATATTTTGGCCGGAGATGCCGACTGGTGCAATATTATGCATGCCGACGGAGCCGGAACCAAATCATCCCTGGCTTATATATACTGGAAAGAAACCGGCGATGCTTCTGTATGGCGTGGAATTGCCCAGGATGCCATCATCATGAACCTGGACGATCTGCTCTGCGTGGGAGCTACTGACAATATCCTGCTGTCTTCTACCATAGGCCGGAATAAAAACCTGATTCCCGGCGAAGTAATTGCCGAGATCATTAACGGCACGGAAGAAATTCTGGCCGAATTACGTCAGGCCGGAATTGGGATTTATTCTACCGGCGGCGAAACTGCCGATGTGGGCGATCTGGTGCGCACCATTATTGTAGATTCTACCGTTACCTGCCGTATGAAACGGGAAGATGTAATTTCAAATCACCGCATTCAGGCCGGCGATGTCATTGTGGGCTTAGCCTCTTACGGACAGGCCAGCTATGAAAAAGAATATAATGGCGGTATGGGCTCTAACGGATTGACTTCGGCCCGGCACGATGTATTTCATAAATATGTAGCCGAAAAATACCCGGAAAGTTATGATCCGGCGGTGCCTTACGAGCTGGTTTTTGCAGGCAGCAAAAACCTGACCGACGAGATACCGGTTTCTGAAGATCTAAAAGTTACCGCCGGGAAACTGGTTCTATCTCCTACCCGCACTTATGCCCCGGTGATCAAAGAAATTCTGAAAAAATATCGCCCACAAATTAATGGGATGGTGCATTGCAGCGGCGGCGCCCAAACCAAGGTGTTGCATTTCATCGACAAGTTGCACGTCATTAAAGATAACCTGTTCCCGGTTCCGCCACTGTTTAAGCTGATCCAGGAACAATCTGGCACTGAATGGCAGGAAATGTATAAAGTATTTAACATGGGTCACCGCATGGAACTGTACGTTCCTCAGGAAATTGCCCAGGAAATTATCGATATCTCGAAAAGCTTTCACATAGATGCCCAAATTGTGGGTCGTGTAGAAGCTGCCGAAAACAAACAGGTAACCATTCGCTCTGAGTTTGGGGAGTTTGTATACTAATTTCGTTATTCGTCTGTCGTTTTTCGTAAAAGGGTGCCTAAAACAGGTGCCCTTTTTCATGCAGATTTTTTTGCTGAAAGATATCGCCCTTTCAGGGCTTGAGCTATTGCTGTGCGCTTCCTTTCACAGGACTTTATCCTGTGTTCAGAGATTCCGCCTTTGCGGGCTCTGCTTAACTATCTGAATTAAGATTCATTTGATTTTAGGACATAAAGATTTTACTCTAAAATCTTTATATAAATCTCAATGATTCCATGCTTTTTGAAGTGTCGTCCCGCTGGGGCTCTTATTAATAATAGGAACGTTTCTATTAATATGTCATTCCTCCGGAATTTAGATTCGTGTCATTCGGGCGATTTGTATTTTATGGTTTCGTGTTAATTTGGACGATTTGTATTTTATGGCTTCGTGCTAATTCGCACATTTCGGGTAATTCGTATCTTTTTAATTCCTATCAATTCGTATCCTTTTTATTCGAATCAATTAGTATAATTCGTGCAATTCGTGTACTTTTTAAATTCGTGCCAATTAGTATGATTCGCGTTTCATCATTAACAAAAAACGGGCTTACCTTTTTCAAGATAAGCCCGTCCAAATTCTTTTCCGAAGAAAACTATTTTTTCATTTTATAGGTCGACTTGGCGGGTTTTGGAACCATCAGTTTTTCCTGGCGGATATCTAATTCATCGATAATATTTTTAGCGCCGCCCAAAACATCGATGCACCATAACACAAAACGGGCATCTACCGAAATGGTACGTTTGTATTTTTTATCAAAGGCAATATCGCCGCTCATGGCTTCCCAGTTTCCGTCAAAAGCCAGGCCCATCAGTTCGCCATTGCCGTTAATTACCGGTGATCCTGAATTTCCACCAGTAATATCATTATTGGAAATGAAATTCACCGGAAGGGTGCCATTCTCTCCGTATTGGCGGAAATCACGCTTAGCATAGGCATCTAAAAGCGACTGAGGCAGATCAAACTCCTCATCGCCTTTTTTATACTTGGCCACCATACCATCAATATTGGTGGTAATATTGTAAGTAATGCCATCTTTAGGTGAATAGTTTTGAACCTGTCCGTAAGAAATACGCATGGTAGAATTGGCATCCGGATAGATCAACTGCCCTTTGTTCTTTTCAAGTAGGGCCTGCAAATACAGGTGATCCAAACGATTTTTCTCAGCCTGAAAATCGCTGCTGATAGTGCCAAAGTTATTTTTAATGTACTCCTGCGGAATCAAATTTTTAGCGTACTGATAACCCGGATCTTTCTCCAAAGCATCCAAATTAGCAGCGGCTAAAAACGTTTTCAATTTCTCCGGATTGATCAGGTTACTGTTGGCCCATAAATAATCGGCATAGTTTTTAAAAGTAGCCTCTGGCGTACCTTTCCAGTAACTTTCTGCAATCTGAGTAAAGAATTTAGGATGCTGTGATTTTGGCACATCGTTGTAAAAAGAAGCCAGTAACTGGGCAAAGATCTTCTTATCAGCAATCTCATTATACGTATTTTCATAAGAAGCCAGCATTTTAGACAGATTTCCTTTTACCTGTTGCTGATAAGCCACATCGTCCTTGCGCTCGTTCATGGCTTTGAAAGCACTGCCAAATTGATACGCATTACGCACCCATTGCGAAGCCAGTAAACCTTCATTCACGTAAGTAAGATGTACAGCGTATGGCTCGTAAGCGGCATAAGCAGCTTTATACTGATTCATCAAACCTGAATAAGTAGGATTATTAGCAAAAGTGGCAGTAAAAGTACTTTCCTCTTTTTGCTTCTCTTCATAAATCTTAAGGCGTTTTAACTGCTCCGTCTGACCAATATAATACTTCCAGTAATTGGCAATATTGGCATATAAGGAAGATAATTTCAAGCGGGTGTCTACGCTTTTTTCCATCTCCTCTTTCCATGCTTTTAAGCGAATATCGCGAAGCTTTACAATGGTAGGATTCACTTTATCAGTAGCCAGTTGGACACCGTAAGAAGTTAAATAGCGATCGGTACGGCCTGGGTATCCATATACCATGGCAAAATCATTATTCTGGATACTTTTGATAGAAATCGGAAGATGCTTTTTAGGCATATAAGGCTTATTGGCCGGAGAATAATCGGCTGCCTGATTATTAGCATTGGCATATACCCGGAAAATAGAAAAATCCCCGGTATGACGTGGCCACTCCCAGTTATCAGTATCGCCGCCAAATTTACCAATAGATTGTGGCGGAGTACCCACCAAACGGATATCATTGAAACGTTCGTAAACAAACATCAAGTATTGATTGGCCTTATAGATATCTTTCACTTCCGCTTCGTACGCAGTGCCAGTAGTGGCTTCGGCAGCGATCTGCTTGCTCACAGCGGCAATTTTAGCGGCTTTTTCAGCTTCAGAAACGCCATTTAATGCGGCCATCACTTTAGGAGTAACATCTTCCATGCGCACCAAAAAACGCACGAACAAACCGGCAATCGGCTTTTCTTCCGCATAAGACTTGGCGTAAAAACCATTATCCAGGATGTTGTTTTGTGGAGTTGAGTTAGAAGCAATGGCATCATAACCGCAATGGTGGTTAGTAAAGATCAATCCGTTTTTAGAAACGATCTCACCAGTACAAAACCCGCCAAAGGAAACAATAGCATCTTTTATGCTCGCTTTATTAACGCTGTAAAGGTCTTCAGGGCTCAATTTAAAACCCTCCTTTTTCATTTGCTCATAGTTTTTCCCTATCAGCATTGGCAGCCACATTCCCTCATCAGCTTTAGCCAGATTACCTGTGGCTAAAACAAGAGCCAAGAGGCAAATGGCAATCATTTTTATTTTTTTCATATAGATTTTTATTTGGATGCTAAGATACTTGATAAACACGAATTGCACGAATTGAGCTTATTTTCACGAATAAAAAACAAGGAAAACGACGGACGAAAAACGATTGAAAAACACGAATTGCACGAATTTGCCGAATTAACTCAGATTCCATTTTATAAAGGCAAACGGAGACGATAAACGATAGACGAAAAACAATTTAAAAAGTACGAATTGCATGAATTTGTCGAATTAGCCTGAATCTAAATCCCGGAGGGTGACATATTACTAGAAACATTCCTATTTTTTCTAAAAAAGCCCCAGCGGGGCGATATCAATCTCTATAAAATTTGGATTACCGTACGATTTAATGTACATTTGATAGTACAGTTAAATACAATTATGAAAGCGGTAACTATTTCTTCTTTGCGCACAAATATGAAAAGCTACTTTGATGAAGTAAGTTCATCAGAAGACATTTTGATTATTCCGCGGAATAATAATGAAGATGATGCTATTGTGGTCATTTCGATTAAAGAATATAATGCCCTCACAGAAACTGCACACCTCATGTCCACTGAAGCTAATCGTAAACGTCTTGAGAGTTCAATCGAAAACTTAAAACAGAATAAGGTAAGATCCTTCTCTTTGGATAAATAAACTAGGAAATCGTAAATATGAACTTAGTTTTTACACCTGAAGCCTGGGAAGATTTTGAATATTGGATGGATAATGATGAGGAAGTTGAAAAAAAGATTAGAGAATTACTAAAGGAAATTAAAAGAACCCCATTTCATGGCTTAGGAAAACCTGAGGCATTGAAACATAATCTGAAGGGATTTTGGTCCAGGCGTATCCTAGGTGAACATCGTTTAGTTTACAAAATTTCTGGCATTAAAGGCCAGAACCAACAATGCGCCATTGTTCAATGCAGGTTCCATTATGACGATAAATGAAAATAACCCCCAATTCTCAGATGCAAATTCGACAATGGGAGGAATTTTCATGGAGACAAAGCACTCATAGTATGGCAGCAACTTTTTGGAAGAAATTTTCCCCGAAAACAAGTCACCGAACCTAGTCTCAAGTAGTCGTTCGTCGCGAAAATAACATCAAGGCTTATTCCCTTAACCCTTGCACTGCCGTCCTGCTGAATTTATTTCAGCATCTCTCAGAGGGGTGTCTATCAAAGAACGCCTGTCAGGTATTGAAAATTTCTACCACTGATAGATCCTGAAATGAATTCAGGACGACGAACGATGAAAGTTTCTGCTTAATGTCAAGGTTAATCGTTTCAGCAGCTCTCAAGGACAGAATAACCTATTTCAGGGTCCGCAAGACGAGCAGTACGGAATAAATGATATAAGCCCTGAACGGAAGAGCCTCACTCATCAACGAAAATACCGCTCTTTAACCAATTAACCAAACAATTGATTAATCAAATCAGCTAACATAATCTGTAGAATCCTTCCAATCAAATCCCCAAACAACAAAGGGGCTGTCTTGAAAAAGACAGCCCCTCTTTTTATAAAATTCAATCCGTTTTTATTGGAAATTATAACGGAAACCGAATTGCATGTAGTAAGTAGATGAAATGGTTTGTGTAGTACCAAATGTTTTACTTACAGGAACATTGTTAGCTGTATTCAACCAGAAAGTTGGTTTTACATTTCCTCCAGGAACTAATGAAGATACGTTTTGAGGCGTCAAGATAGCGGCCTGATTAGCAAACTTCAAAGTACCCCAGTTGCTGTTTAACAAGTTACCGAAGTTTAAGATATCAAGCGTAAACTGGAAAGTATTTTTGGTTTTACCAATGTTTTTAAAGATATCCTGAGTAATTCTTACGTCAACCTGATTTCTCCATGGCAATAAGGCACCGTTACGCTCAGCGTATTGTCCTTTGTGTTTGCTCAGGTATTTATCCTGGTTGATGTAAGCAAAGAACATATCGCTTTGTTCCTGGGCGGTATAAGGTCCGATACCGGTTTTAGAATCAAACGGGCGATTAGCAAAGGTAATCTCAGAAGCATCTTTAGGGATGTAGATCAGATCATTCGGTTGACCGTCACGGTTGAAGTCTGCAGAATAAGTGTAAGAGAATCTTCCCTGATTAGAACCTTCATAGAATACGGATACATTAGTAGCCAAATGCTTTAAGAATTCTTTGCGGTAAGAAACACTGGCAACTACACGATCAGGAACGTTAAAATTCGAGTAGCTTAATCCAGGATTGTTACCCGTGTTTGATGTTTGAGTTAATGACCAGGTATTTAACAACTGATCACCATTTCCATCGTATAAAACTTTTTGTCCACTTTTAGTATAAGCAATAGAGGCGCTTAAACCATCGCTAAAGCGTTTGTCTAATTTAGCAGTTACAAACCAGGAATGTCCTTCTGAAGCATTGCTTAAAACAACAGGTTCAAATTTTTCAGTTCCTTTGGTTTTATCTACGTTGTCAATTTGTCCTGCTTTAGTTAATTTATTGATATACTTATCAAAGTTAGCACTAGGATACATCGGACGATTATCTGGATATCCACTCACATTTAATGGGGTTGGGTTAACCAAATTATAGTTAAAGCCTTTAGCAATATTCATATCCTTGTTATAAATACCTTCCAAAGTACCTACAAATCCGAAAGGTAATTTAGCATCAATCGCTAAGCTGCTTTTCCAGGTTTGAGGAAATTTGAAGTTAGGATCGATGGCGCTAACAGAAGACGGAATAGAAGTACCGGCAGCAGGAGGAGTTGCAGGCAAATAAGCATGAATATTCGGATCGAATTTACCAGGAGTATTCGCTTTACCTACCCAGTTTTGAGTAAACTGAATCAAGCCGGCATCACCAGACTGAGCCACGATCCATACAAAAGGAACTTTGGTAGTAAAGATACCAGTACCACCGCGAACCTGAAGAGAACGATCGCCTTTTACATCGTAGTTAAAACCAAATCTTGGAGACCACATTAATCTTTCCTTAGGTAATACTCCGGTATCCATTTTCCGGCCACCAGCAAAAGTTAATGGAGCAACCAAAGGATGGGTTTTGATTTCAGGAACATTTGGATAAGTAGGAAGTTCTACGCGTAAACCAGCATTCAATTTTAATTTTTCTCCTACAGAGAAAGCATCCTGTACATAAGCCGCATATTGCTGGAACTTAAAGGTTGGATATGCCTGCTCATAGCCTGGAGATAAAGAATATGTAATGGCATAATTAGAAGGCTTAGCACCATTCACAAAATCATCCCATGAATCAAATACATAATGACCGGTACCAAAACGTTGGAAACCGTTTTTAGTAGTACTTAAATCTACCTGGGCACCTACACTAACGGTATGGTTACCTAAGTTCATGTTGAAGTTATCAGTAATAGAGTAAGTTTTTACATCACGTAGGTTACCATATGTAAATGGCTCATAACCAAAGGTTGTAAAGGCTTTTCCATCTTTCAAGATATCCACCAATGGGAATACAGAACTGTTAGAACTTCTTGGATCGTTCTGATGAGTAAAGCTACCTCTCAGGGTATTAGAGAATTTGCTACCGAAAGTAGAGTTTAACTCAGCAGCCAATGAGTACAGGTTTTGATCTTGGAAATAGTTAGAATTGCTGAAATGCAAGTGCTCAAGAGTTTGACGACCACCACCACTAGGGAAGTTGAAACCAGAACCGGAAGTGGAAGTACTCACAAATGAAGGAGATTTACTTTCAACCTGATTGTAGCGGATATTAAAACGGTGGTTATTATTGATATTCCAGTCTAAACGGGCCAAAAATTTATTATTATTAGACAAGTTGCTATATCCTTGATAAACACCCGGATCATATCCGTAAGTAGTAACCAGGTAATCGCGGATCGCATTTAACTCGGTAGCCAAAGGACGAGTTACGCTAGTATTTTCCTTAGCGAATGGCAGTTCCGGAGTTGCAGCTACCCGGTTTTGTCCAGGTCTAATTTCTTTATTCCTTTCAACGTTTACGAAGAAGAATAATTTATCTTTCAAGATAGGCCCACCAAAGCTGGCGCCATATTGTTTAATATCTAAAGGCTGACGGGTAATGGTGTTTCCATCTACACGACCACCCTGCTGATCTTCTGTTCTAAAATTGTAGAAAGTAGTTCCGAAGAAGTTATTTCTTCCAGAACGGGTAACCGCGTTGATAGAGCTACCCACAAAACCAGACTGGCTTACATCATAAGGAGTTACGTTGATAGAGATCTCTTCTAAAGCGTCCAAAGAAACTGGAGAACCATTTGCCGGCATGTTTCCTCCAATACCAAACTGGTTGTTGAAGTCAGAACCGTCTACGGTAAAGTTGTTCTGGCGGTAGTTACCACCACCAATAGAAGAACCATTAGCCTGAGGAGTCAGTTTGGTCAAATCATTCACACTTCTGGAAATAGAAGGAATGTTCTGCATTTCGGCCCGGCTAATGTTAGTTGTAGAACCGGTACGTTTGGCGTTCAATACTGAACGAGAATCAGCAGCGGTAACCACAACTTCCTGCAGGGCGGTTCCGCTTTCCTGCATTACTACATTTAAAACAAAAGCTTCCCCTAATTTCAGAGAAACATCATTAAATTTTTTAGCTTGGTAACCCATGTAGGTAACCTCAACAGAGTAAGGTCCGCCCACCCGCATGTTGGAAATGTTAAACTTTCCGTGTACATTACTGGCGATGGAATAGCGGGTACCTGAAGGGGTATGAATCGCTACTACCGATGCACCGGGTAAGGTTTCACCTTTTTCGTCGGTTACCGTACCGGTTAAACTACTTGTTGTTACCTGGGCAATTATGCTGGTTGCCGTGAGTAACAAAACAAGCGCTGAGAGTAAAAACTTCTTCATAAAATTTTCTTTTCGATTAGTTTTTTGTGTGTGTGCTTGAATGTTTTGTTTTAAAATTCGCTGCAAATATAGTCAGCTGATTTTAAAAATACAGGAAAACCATGTTAAGATAATATTAACAAACCCTTAACTTATAGACATTTTGACAAAAAACAAGCATTCCGGGCGGCATCCGAACCCCTGCTTCGCAAAAATTTCTCTGCCGCCCAATATTTTTATAGATTTGGCGCTGAATATTATCTAAATTTCTCATAGATTTTTCGAACACACATAAATTAGTATATGAATTACGACCTTATTGTTATAGGTAGCGGTCCTGGTGGATACGTAGCTGCCATCAGAGCATCTCAGTTGGGACTAAAAACCGCCGTTGTAGAACGCGAATCACTGGGAGGCATCTGTCTGAACTGGGGATGTATCCCAACCAAAGCCCTTCTAAAAAGCGCCAATGTGTTTGAATACATTAACCATGCAGCCGAATATGGCATCAGTGTTCAAAATGCCGAAGCTAATTTCGGAGATATCATTAAACGTAGCCGCAATGTAGCCGATGGCATGAGCAAAGGCGTGCAGTTTCTGATGAAGAAGAACAAGATTGATGTGATCGTGGGAAGCGGCAAGATCAAAAAAGGCGGTAAGGTTGAAGTAAAAGCAGCCGATGGTTCTATCAAAGAATACAGCGCCAAAAACATCATCCTGGCTACCGGAGGTCGTTCCCGCGAATTACCTAACTTAAAGCAGGATGGTAAAAAAGTGATTGGCTACCGCGAAGCTATGGTTTTACCAGAGCAGCCTAAAAGCATGGTAGTAGTAGGTTCTGGCGCCATTGGGGTAGAATTTGCTTACTTCTATAACTCTCTTGGAACCAAGGTTACCGTAGTAGAATATTTAAACAACATTGTTCCGGTTGAAGACGAAGATGTATCTAAGCAGTTATTACGCAGCTTTAAGAAAGCCGGCATCGAAATTTTAACTGGTTCTAATGTAGAATCAGTAGATACTTCTGGCACTGGCTGCAAAGTACAAATCAAAACTGCCAGCGGTACACAAACTTTAGAGTGCGATGTAGTTCTTTCGGCAGTAGGTATTACCCCGAACATCGAAAACATCGGTTTGGAAGAAGTGGGCGTGAAAACTGATAAAGGACGTGTATTGGTTGATGATTTTTACAAAACCAATATCGATGGAGTTTATGCCATTGGCGATATTGTAAAAGGACAGGCTTTGGCTCACGTAGCTTCGGCCGAAGGTATTATCTGTGTGGAGAAAATTGCCGGCCATCATCCCGAGCCTTTAAATTACAACAACATTCCGGGTTGTACTTACTGCTCTCCAGAAATCGCTTCTGTAGGATATACCGAAAAAGCGGCTAAAGAAGCTGGTTATGAAATTAAAGTGGGTAAATTTCCATTTTCCGCTTCCGGAAAAGCCAGCGCAGCCGGCGCCAAAGATGGTTTTGTAAAATTAATTTTCGATGCCAAATATGGTGAATTCCTGGGTGCTCATATGATTGGTATGAACGTAACCGAAATGATTGCCGAAGTGGTAGCAGCCCGCAAACTGGAAACTACCGGTATGGATATCGTAAAAACTGTACATCCGCACCCAACCATGAGCGAAGCCATTATGGAAGCTGCTGCTGATGCTTACGGCGAAGTGATCCATTTATAATTTTTTCATTGAATATAAAGTTTGAAAGGCTGTTCTGAAAAGAGCAGCCTTTTTTGTTTATTTGTGGATATGTTTATTTGTGCAAAAAATAGTCTGAACCACTGATTTTTGTGATTAAAGGATTACCTGGATTTTATCAGTGCTAATCGGTTGGAGTGCGCTTCACACCTACACCCTTACCCACCCTTCAGTTCGCAATGACGCGAAAATCCTTCCATCCTAAAATCCAATGAATCCTAATTCAGATAATTAAATAGTCTGAACCACTGATTTTTGTAATTAAAGGATTACTCTGATTTTATGCTGCTAAGAATCTGTGAAATCCATTAATCCTCTTTAAATCCGTGATTCAAAATATAGTTACCAAGGATTTTATCAGTGCTAATCGGCTGGAGATTGCTTCACACCTACACCCTTACCCACCCTTCAGTTCGCAATGACGCGAAAATCCTTCCATCCTAAAATCCAATGAATCCTAATTCAGATAATAATTCGTTTCCTCAATTCATGTAAATTAGCTTAATTCGTACAATTAGCATAAAACCTCAATCATGAAACTACATACCATAGATACCGGCTTTTTTAAGTTAGATGGCGGCGCCATGTTTGGCGTGGTTCCCAAAAGTATTTGGAACAAGCTGAACCCGGCTGATGAGAATAATCTTTGCACCTGGGCGCTGCGCTGCTTGCTGATAGAAGAAAACAATCGCCTGATTTTAATCGATAATGGTTTGGGTGATAAGCAGGATGCTAAATTTTTCGGCCATTATTATCTGCATGGCGACGATACACTGGATAAATCGCTGGCTACAGCGGGTTTTTCAAAAGATGATATTACTGATGTATTTTTAACTCACCTGCATTTCGATCATTGCGGTGGTTCCATCATTCGCCAGGGCGACAAATTGGTTCCTGCCTTTAAAAACGCTACTTATTGGAGCAATGAAGAACACTGGAACTGGGCCGTTGAACCCAACGAACGCGAGAAAGCATCCTTTTTAAAAGAAAATATCCTGCCTATCCAGGAAAGCGGGCAATTAAAATTCATCAAAACGGAAGATGGGGTACCTTTTACAGAAAATATCAATATCCGCTTTGCATTTGGCCATACCGACGCCATGATGCTGCCTCAGATAAATTACAAGGACAGAACAATAGTTTATATGGCCGATCTACTGCCCTCTACCGGACATATTCCCCTGCCCTATGTAATGGCTTATGATATGTTTCCACTGAAAACCCTGCAAGAAAAAAAGGCATTTTTACAGGAAGCCCTGGATAATAATTATATTCTATTTTTTGAACACGATCCGCTGATAGAATGCTGCACCCTGCAACAAACAGAAAAAGGCATCCGGGTAAAGGATACCTTTAAATTAGCGGAATTGATTTAGGGTTAGGAGGTTAGAGTTTAGAGACTAGAGTTTAGACGTTTAGGGGGTTAGAGTTTAGGGGTACCTAAACAAATAGTTCGTGTTCATTCAATTCTACACCCTAACCTCTAAACCCTAACCAAGTAATTCAATTCTAAACCATTACAAACTCGGGCTTATTGCCCAAAATCGCTTCCAGTTTGGCCATTATTTTATCATCCAATAAAGGCACAACTTCCAGGGCGGTCAGGTTTTCTTTTAACTGCGCTGTTTTAGAGGCACCCAAAATAACGGTACTTACATGCGGATTTTTCAGGCACCAGGCCAGAGACAATTTGGCCAATGAAACATCCAGTTTTTCGGCAATAACAGCCAGTTTTTTAACTTTTTTCAGTTTATCCTCTATCAAAAGCCGGTCCTTTAACCAACCCAGGCTTTCCATACTTAAACGGGTATCGCCCGGCTGGGCATCATTATATTTTCCAGATAATAAACCTGAAGACAATGGGCTCCAAATGGTGGTTCCCATCCCAAAATCGCGGAATAATAATAAAAACTCCTTCTCCAGTTTTTCACGCCAGAACATATTGTATTGTGGCTGCTCCATGGTAGGCGGCACCAGGTGGTTTTTCTCGGCGAAATAATAAGCCTGCATAATTTCTGCAGCGCTCCATTCTGAGGTGCCCCAGTATAACACTTTCCCCTGCTGAATAAGCTGGTGCATGGCCCAAACGGTTTCTTCGATTGGAGTATTTTTATCCGGCCGGTGGCAGAACAATAAATCCAGGTGATCTAATTGCAGGCGCTTTAACGCGTTATGCGTGCCTTCAAATAAATGTTTTTTAGAAAGACCGGTCATATTGGGCTTTTTCTCTTCGGCGCCAAAATAGATCTTGCTGGAAACGATGTACGAACTGCGGTCCCAGTTTTTCTTTTTCAGGATCTTGCCCATCACAATCTCCGATTTACCACCGGCATAACCTTCGGCATTATCAAAAAAGTTCACGCCGCTATCGTAAGCCATGCTCATCAGCTCTTCGGCCACTTTATCTTCAATCTGGTTACCAAAAGTCAGCCAGCTTCCTAAAGATAAAGCGCTTACCTGCAAACCAGATTTCCCTAAACGTCTGTATTCCATATATCTAAAATTTACAAAATTTTTCTGCTCCCAACACCTATTTTGAGGTTCCTGGAACATTTTACAAACAAATGTAGTATCCTTACGGGATTAAAAAATCGTAAAATTGCTATTTCCTTATATTTGACAAATTTTAACGGAAACGGCGTATCAGAATTTTAGCTCAGTAAATGCAACTTACCAAACTGGAAATCAAAGGCTTTAAAAGTTTTGGCGATAAAATAACCATCCATTTTAATGAAGGGGTTACCGCTATTGTAGGCCCCAATGGTTGCGGAAAATCGAATGTGGTTGATGCCATACGCTGGGTTTTGGGCGAGCAAAGCACCCGAATGCTGCGCTCCGAGAAAATGGAGAACATTATTTTTAATGGTACCAAAACCCGTAAACCTTCCAATTTGGCTGAGGTATCACTTACTTTTGACAATACCCAGAACATTCTGCCTACCGAATTTTCACAGGTTACCCTAACCCGCAAGTTGTACCGCACCGGCGAAAGTGAATACCGCTTAAATGATGTGCAGTGCCGTTTAAAAGATATCACCGATTTATTCCTGGATACTGGTATTGGCTCAGACTCCTACTCCATCATCGAACTAAAAATGATTGATGAGATCATTGCCAACAAAGAAGGTTCACGCCGTGCTTTGTTTGAGGAAGCTTCCGGGATTTCTAAATATAAACTTCGCAAAAAGCAGACTTTCAGTAAATTAAAAGACACCGAAGCCGACCTGAGCCGGGTGGAAGATCTTTTGTTCGAGATAGAAAAAAACCTAAAGACCCTGGAAAATCAGGCCAAGAAAGCCGAGCGTTATTACCGTCTGAAAGAACAATATAAAACCCTGAGCATTACGCTGGCCTCTTTCCGGATCATCAGCTTCCGCGATTCATTGATCAAACTGGAAGACCAGGAGCAGCAGCATCTGACCGACAAATCGGGCATTGCCACTCAAATAGATCAGCAGGAAGCAGGTTTACAACAGCTTAAACTGGAAAACCTGACCAAGGAAAAGAACCTCTCCGCCCAGCAAAAAGCGGCCAACGAATTTAGTTCCAAGATTAGGGCTTATGAAAGCGAAAAGAAGCTAAAGAACGAACAACTGCGTTTTTTGGAAGAGAAAAAAAACCGGATCAGCGAAGAACTGGAAAAAGACAAAAACCAGTTGAACCATGTTTTTTACAATCAAAAACGGCTTAACGAAGAACTTTTACAGGAAACTGAAAACCTGGAAATTGTAAAAGCATCGGTAGAATCTCAACGGGAAGATGTAGAAGAACTGCGCTTACAACAGTTGGAGTCTAAAAACGAGCTGGACCAGCTTAACCGCCAGGCCGGCGACATCCAAAACCAGTTATATAAACTGGAAAAAGAAATTGCCGTTCTGAATATTCAAAAGGATGCGCTTTACCAGGAAAGCAACCGGAATATGGCCGACGCCCGTCAGAAAGAAACCGAACTGGATGAATTTAACAAAGCTCTGGCCGAGCTTGAAACGGCCCTGCAATCCCAGCAGAACGAATTTAAAGTTCTACAAGAACTGGAAGAAGAACTGCAAAACCAAATACAACAGAGTACCGAGCTGATTGCCCTGCAAAAAGATCAGTTAAACCAGGAAAGCCGGCGGCTGGATTCCAAACAAAATGAATATAATCTGACCAAATCGCTGGTAGATAATTTGGAAGGTTTCCCTGAATCTATCCGTTTTTTGAAAAAAAATGCCGGCTGGGCCAAACAAGCCCCTCTATTTTCGGATGTGCTTTTTTGCCGCGAAGAATACCGCGTGGCTATTGAAAATTACCTGGAACCGGTTATGAACCATTATGTGGTACAAAATCAGGCGGAAGCTGTGCAAGCAATCCGCTTATTAAGCGATTCTGCCAAAGGCCGGGCCAACTTTTTTGTGCTCGATGCCCTGCAAAATCCCTTCCCCGATTCCAAAATCCAGGCAAAAAATGAAAAACTTATCCCGGCACTGGAAATTATTACCGTAGAAGCCCGCTACCAGGCGCTTTGCCAATTGCTTTTACAAAATGTATATGTGCTGCAAGCCGGCGAAGAGGAAGAATTGAACAATCCTCTGCCCGATGATCAGATCGTGATATTAAGCCAATCGGGAAAATTTACCAAGAGCCGCACTGGCATGTCGGGCGGATCGGTTGGTTTATTTGAAGGAAAACGGATTGGCCGAGCCAAAAACCTGGAAAAACTGGCCTCCGAAATAAAATCACTGGAAAGCTCTATCCAACAGCTAAAAAATTCGCTCGAACTGGAAAATGAGCGTCTGTTGATTTTAAAGTCTTCATCCAAAACCCAGGAAATACAACAAAGTCAGCAGGGCATTAACCGGTTAAGTAATGAATTGACCACGGTAAAAACCCGTCAGGAGCAATATCTGGCCTTTATTGAAAACAGCCAGAACCGCAAACAGGATATTGAGCAGAAAATCAATTCTATTTCCACTGAACTTTTGCAAGCCGACCCGCAATTGGCCGAGCTGAAAACCCAAAAGCAGATAAAAAGTGACCAGCTTTTGCAGTTGCAGCAGGATTACAATGAACTGGCCGAACTAGTAAACGTAAAATCCAATCATTACAACCAGGAAAATATCCGTTTCCATCAGCAACAAAATAAGGTCTCCAGCATTGAAAAAGATCTGGAATATCGCGATAGCCAACAACGAAATTTAGAAAGCCGGATCTCGCAAAATTCCGCCGAACTGGAAAAGATCTTGCAAAGCATGAAAGATACTTTGCAGCACGTAGATCACTCGGATGAAGACCTGCTGGCCATGTACAGCCAGAAAGAAGAACTGGAAAAAGGAGTTCAGGAACTGGAAAAGGAATATTATGCTTCCCGAGGACTGATCAACGATATTGAAACCGAGATTTCGCTTTTGCGCCGCAAAAAAGAAAATTCTGAACATATTGGCAATGAGATCAGGGAGCAAAAAAACAACCTGAAACTGGAACTGAATGCTTTAAAAGAAAGACTTTCGGTAGAATTTTCCATAGATATTGCCGATTTACTGGATGAAGAAAATGAGCCCGAAAGCCCGGCAGAAAGCGAAAGTGAACTGCGTGAAAAAACCGAAAAGCTAAAACGGCAATTAGACGATTTTGGCGCCATCAACCCCATGGCTATGGAAGCTTATCGCGAGATCAATGAGCGTTATAACTTTATCCAGACTCAGAAAAAAGACCTTCTAGATGCCAAAGCCTCACTCCTGCAAACCATCCGCGAAATTGATGATACGGCGCAGGAAAAGTTTATGGATGCTTTTACCCGGGTGCGGGAAAGTTTCATCCACGTTTTCCGCTCTTTATTTAATGAAGAAGATAGTTGCGATCTGGTTCTAAGCGATCCGGAAAATCCTTTAGAGTCAGATATCGATATTTTGGCCCGCCCTAAAGGCAAGCGCCCTTTATCCATCAACCAATTATCTGGCGGGGAAAAAACCCTGACCGCCACAGCGCTGCTATTTTCGCTCTATCTGCTAAAACCGGCTCCTTTCTGTATTTTCGACGAGGTAGATGCCCCGCTGGATGATACCAATATTGACAAATTCAATAACATCATCCGAAAATTCTCAGACCGATCGCAATTTATTGTGGTTTCGCATAATAAACGAACCATTGCCAGCACCGACATTATTTACGGCGTAACCATGGTAGAACAAGGCGTTTCCAGAGTGGTGGCGGTGGATATGAGAGAGGTAGCCTAAATATTTTTTAATTGATAACTTAGAGCTAGTTTAAATTTGGATCAAGAATAATTATGTGCCGTCCCGATGGGAATTAATGCATATATAATTTAATATTCTATTCATATTACGTCCCTATGGGACTATATTTTGCTCCGTTAGGAGCTATTTGTTTAATATTACGTCCCGATGGGAAATATTTTGCTCTGTTAGGAGCTATATGTTTAATATTACGTCCCTATGGGATTATATTTTGCTCCGTTAGGAGCTATATGTTAGTAGAAATTCCAAAACAAGAACGTAAAACCCCTTTAGGGGTGATATAAAAAACATTCACAAAATTTAAACAGGCTCCTGCAGGACCAATATTTTATATGAAAAAGCTGCTTACCCTACCCTTACTTTTTTTAGCTACCGCGATCTTTGCTCAGGATATTAACCGCAAACAGCTCTTAACCGATATAGAAGTACTTTCTTCGGATGTATATAAAGGTCGTAAAACCGGAACCAAAGAAAACCAGATGGCGGCTGATTATATTATCAAACGTTTTAAAGAAATTGGTGTAAAACCTTATAAAAATAATTTCAAACAGTCTTTTATAGCTAAAAACCGCAAAGGCGAAGACCTTCAGGGCTACAACCTGGTGGGCTATGTGAAAGGTAAAACCGATAAGGTCATTGTAATTTCTGCCCATTACGATCATATTGGTATCAGCAGCAATTACCTGATCAATAACGGCGCTGATGATAATGCTTCCGGCGTATCGGCTTTATTGGCTCTGGCCGGATATTATGCAAAAAACAAACCGACTCATACCTTAATTTTCGCTGCTTTTGATGCCGAAGAAATGGGATTGCAGGGAGCCAAAGCCTTTGTAGCCCGTCCGCCGGTAAGTTTGTCAAAAATCAGGATGAATATCAATATGGATATGATCTCTCATAACGACCGTTCTGAGTTGTATGTGGCCGGAACCTACTATTATCCGGAACTAAAAAAATATATGCATACCACCAATCCCAATCTGAAATTACTGACCGGACATGACGATCCTAAGTTGGGAAAAGACGATTGGACCGATCAAAGCGACCAGGGAGCTTTTCATCAGAAAAAAATTCCCTTCCTGTATTTTGGCGTAGAAGATCATGCAGATTATCACCGGCCTAGCGATGAGTTTCAAAACATCAACAAAGAGTTTTTTTACAACGCAGCCAGTGCCATTCTGGAAGTCTTAAATAATATTGATCAAGACCGAACTATTCAAAGCCTGCTGCATGAACGGGTGATCATGAAGAATTAAGAAGCGTTTCAATCGCAAAAACATAAGCTCATTTTCGTTAAACTTCACTGTCGCCTTACCGAATATCATTTATTGAACTTGTTTTGACGAACGAGAAGTGTTTCTTATGGGAGCAGGACTTGGTGGGCGTACTATAATATTAACTTGTTGCGTCTCTGACTTACCCTTAGAATCCTGCACTATCCCGTCCTGCCGAATTTATTTCGGCACCTCTCAGGGCGATATATCTTCATTCTATTCTGTGAGTTTATGAATAGATACTGCCCCTGAGAGACCCTGAAATAAATTCAGGGTGACGAAGGATTAACGTTCTGTAGGCTAAAGCCAGAAATTAAATTTTTTGTTTGCGATTCCGCCTAAGCTAAAGAAACAGCCTCAATTCTTCAATCTTACCCTGGTCTCAATCATTCCCTTAAAATCATTCTGGCCACCTATATTCTGAAGCTGCACCGAGGCGGCGTTCATTTTAACTCCTTTTACAGACATCAAGGCGTTTTGCATCATCACAAAACTTCCTTTGGTAATATATGAAATGGCCGATGCCAGTGAAAGCTCATTCGCATCGCCAAAATCACGACTCACATCATCTTTAGCGGCGCCATCGGGTGCAAATCCGTTGAAATATTCGCCCTGCCCTAATTTGTTTTTAGTTTGGAACAGGGAAAAATAGACATCATACTTATCAATAGAAATAGGGAAAAAGCCTACCGGTTTGCCATACGATCTGGCGCCTACCGTCTTCACATTCAAATAAGGTTTCAAACTGTTGATCACCATTTCGCTGGCTGAAGCGGTACCGCCTGTGGTAATAAACACCACATTGCTGATACCTTCCAGAGAACCTACTTTTGAAAACTTCATGGTATTTCCACTAATGCTATAATCCACATCGGCATAAGTAAGCATACGGCCATTAGAGTATCTAATATTTCCGCTTCCGTCTAATAAGGGTTGATTTTTTAATATCGGGGCTTTTCCGCCTTGCATATTGCTATTATAATACTCGCTAAACATTACCTGGCCGGTCATGGCAGCAGGAGCAATCAAATTAGCTAAATATTGGGCAGTAGTAACATATCCTCCGCCGTTATAGCGCAAATCAACCACCACATCAGTTACCCCTGCGGCAGCAAATTTGGAAAAAGCTTCCAGCAATACCGGCTCCGAGTTACTGCTATTAGAAAAACGGGCAAAAGCGATGTACCCTATCTTTTTAGCTCCCACGGTAAGAACAGAATCTTTAAAAATCGGGCTACTATTGTAAATGGTACGGTTTAATTGCAGATCAAACGTCTGGCCGTTTGCACGCTTGGCAACCAAACTGATGGTTTGCTGATTAAAAGCGCTATTGATGAATCCCACTTCATTAGGATAATCGGTGCCGAAAGACCGGTTGTTGATCCGGGTAACTATATCACCTCGTTTTAAACCTGCCTTATCGGCCGGAGAGCCCTGGTTTACATAACGTATATACAAATCGTAAGCCGTATTTAATCCTACGGCAGTCAATCCTACTCCAAAATCATCGCCTATCCCGTCTAAGGTAACGGCGCTTATTGTAAAAGGTGCACTGGCTACCACTTTTTTAGGTGTCTTTTCGGTAATATAAGAATATTTGGAGGTGGCAGTAGCCGTATCGGAGGTAAACTCATAAGGTTTTCCCGTTTCCGGATTGATCTTTAACTGGGTAATACCAAAAAGCTCCCGGCTATAGGTCAGATAATTACGGGGTTTAAATTGATCATAAGTAGGAATCACATCATTCCATAAATAAACCTCCTTGGCATATAAAAAAATCGAGTCCTTGGTTAGCTCAATCCTGGAAGTAGTTGGAGGCACCGGATTGGGAGCCGGTTTGGGTTCTTTCTTGCAGGCAAATAGCAACAATAAAACAGTAAAGAACAAAAAATACCTTGTAGCAGAGAGTATATCAACTTTTAGCATAAGCTTTAGATTAGATTGCAACTTAAGTAAACCTGCAAACACCTAGTAAGTTTCTTTATTCGGTGTAATTATTTTTTCGGTTTGCAGCTACCTAAATAGACAGGGATAATTTGCAGAAAATCTTTGAAAAAACAACTCCTATTTTTTGCACCATTCCTGCAAACTTTTTCCTCCCTGAGGATATCTATGTAAACAGCTTCGTTATAAGAGAACGATTTGTATTTTTGCAACTCAAGATAAAGATTATGGCTAAACGTACACGGATTAAGGATCTATTAAAAACGACAGAATTTAACCAACAGGTAACAGTAATGGGATGGGTTAGAACCTTCCGCAATAACCAGTTTATAGCCATTAATGACGGTTCTACCATTCATAATATCCAGGCCGTAGTTGATTTTACTCAAACCGACGAGACCTTACTGAAACGGATTACCACCGGCGCTGCTCTGGAAATCAGCGGACTTTTGATCGAATCAATGGGTAAAGGCCAAAAAGTGGAGATCAAAGTTAGCGACCTGAAAATTTTGGGCGATAGCGATGCAGAAAAATATCCTTTGCAGCCTAAAAAGCACAGTTTGGAGTTTTTAAGAGAAATTGCCCATTTACGTTTCCGCACCAACACGTTCAATGCGGTATTTAAAGTGCGGCATACTTTGGCTTTTGCTGTACACCAATTTTTTAATGAGAAAGGCTTTGTGTACCTGCACACGCCGATCATCACCGCTTCGGATGCCGAAGGAGCCGGTGAAATGTTCCGGGTTTCTACTTTTGACCCAGACCATATCCCGCGTAACGAAGACGGAACCGTAAATTATAAAGAAGACTTTTTTGGCAAAGCCACCAATTTAACCGTTTCCGGACAATTGGAAGGTGAGTTGGCGGCCATGGCTTTTAGCGATGTATATACTTTTGGTCCAACTTTCCGGGCAGAAAACTCCAACACCACACGCCATCTGGCCGAGTTCTGGATGATTGAGCCGGAAATGGCTTTTTACGACCTGCACGACAACATGGATCTGGCCGAAGAATTACTGAAATATGTAATTCGTTATGCTCTGGATCATTGTGCCGATGAACTGGAATTTTTAAATGCCCGTTTGCTGGAAGAGGAGAAATCAAAACCACAGGCTGAGCGTTCGGAATTAAACCTGTTAGAAAAGCTAAATTTCTGCCTGGATAACCTGTTTGAACGCCTTACCTATACCGAGGCCATCCATATTCTGAAGAGCTCTAAACCAAATCAGAAAAAGCAATTTAAATACTTGATTAATGAATGGGGCGCCGACCTGCAATCTGAGCATGAGCGCTACCTGGTGGAAAAACATTTCAAAAAACCGGTTATTCTGACCGATTATCCGGCCGATATCAAAGCATTTTATATGCGCCAGAACGAGGTAGATGAACAAGGTCGCAAAACCGTACGAGCCATGGATATCTTGTTCCCTGGTATTGGCGAAATTGTGGGAGGTTCTCAACGTGAGGAGCGCCTGGAGGTATTAGAAAAACGGATGCAGGAAATGGAGATCCCGACTAAAGAAATGTCCTGGTACCTGGATACCCGCCGTTTTGGTTCAGCACCGCACTCCGGTTTCGGATTAGGTTTTGAACGCCTGGTTTTATTCGTTACCGGCATGACCAATATCCGCGATGTGATTCCTTTCCCAAGAACGCCAAAGAATGCAGAGTTCTAATAAAGTTGAGAGATATTTTTTGAAAAGCAGAGCCTTTACCCTTCGCTACCGCTAGTCCCGCTATCCGCTGCAAGTTTTGCCCTGCGGGACAAAAGCTTTCCGCTTCTATCAGGTTTAGAGGGCAAAGACGGCGGTTCTTGGCTTTCAAAAATTTTCAAATTGGCAAAAAACCATACCAATACCTCAATAAGAAATTATTGAGGTATTTTTGTTTAAATGGAAGAAAAGCTGCTTACGTTCCGGATTTCGCATGTCAAACAAGAAACTCCTACGGCCAAAACTTATGAACTGGAACCTCTGGAAGAAAACATTCTGGATTTTTTGCCCGGCCAGTTTCTTACCTTTCTGATCAGCACCGAGAAGCAGGAAGTCAGACGCTCCTATTCCATTGTTTCCTTACCGGGAGAACCCCTTAAAGTAACGATACAAAAAGTAGACAACGGACTTATATCCAGATTTATCCTGAAAAGCTGGAAAGAAGGGGAAACCGTGGTATCCCTACCTCCCGCCGGAAGATTTAATATTCCAGCCCAAAAAGCGGTTACCCGAGATATTTTCTGTTTTGCAGCCGGCAGCGGCATCACCCCTATTTTGCCGCAAATACGCAATTTACTGGTACAGGAACCCCAAAGTATCATCCATTTAATTTACAGTAACACCAACGAAAACAGCGCTTTATTTTTAAGCGAAATTGAAGAACTGAGAAATCGATACCCTAACCTGAACCTGATTTATTTATTCTCTGATCCACTAATCCGTTTAAAAGAACGAGGGCGCCTGAGCAATTTATTAACCCAGGATCTGGTTAACAAACATTTAAAATATCAGAAGAAAGATGCCATATTCCTGATCTGCGGACCTTTTACTTATATGAGGATGCTGGATATCACCCTAATTTCCTTGCATATTCCAAAAGAACATCTGCATAAAGAAAACTTCATTCCACAGCTAATGTTGTCTGGCTATGTCAGTCATCCCCAATATCCGGATCGAAATATCCAGATCCGGATCAATGAAAAGCTCTATCCCCTAAAAGTCAAATCCGGACAGGATATTTTAAGCGCAGCCCTGCAAAACGGACTGCCCCTGCCCTACAGTTGCCGGGGCGGAGTTTGCGGAACCTGCGCCGCCATATGCAAAAGCGGGAAAATACACATGAGTATTAACGAAGTACTAACCGATCAGGATCTGAAAAACGGTTGGATCTTAACCTGCACCGGCTATCCTGAAGAAGAAAATACGGCCATCCATTTCCCGTAGGGGCGAATCTACGTATTCGCCC
>DASQIU010000117.1:0-8423 GCA_035631395.1 Daejeonella sp.
AACAAAACATTGCTCAACAGCGGAGAGCCTGTATTATACATTCCGCCACCGTATACGGCGCTATTCCCTTTAATCCATAAATTATTAAAAACCGGAGAACCAGAGGTATTATATATCCCCCCTCCAAAATAATTAGCTCCCGGGTTGCTGTTAGTAGCTGATGCCGCCGCTCCGCCGGTAATGGTAAAACCATCCAGTAAAGTAGCATTAGTCAGATCTGCCGTATTGCTCACCACATGGTAACTGGCTATATCAGAAACTTCCTTTTTTCCATGTAATATAGTTTCATTAACTGTTCTTATTTTAGACAGATCGCGTTGTGACAAACTGGTTTCTATTCCTGCAAAACCTCCATATATTTTAACCCCATCCTGCAGAATAAAGCTGGAGACTGCTGTTGCCCCCGGACTGTAAATACCTTTGGCTACCCAAATCTGATCGCCAATTTTGGCCCTGATTTCTATAGTTTTTAAATCGGTAAAGGCATTGGTCCAGCTAGATCCATCATTGGCTCCCGTGGCATTGATATTTACATACCATACCTTTTGTGCAAAAGCAGGTGCGGCAGATAATAAGAGTAGAAAAAATAACAGCTTATATAAAGTGCGGATTATAATAGAAGGTGTGTTTTTCTTAAACAGATAGATAGGTAATTGCATAAAAATTAACTCAAAACGGAACTAAACCAGCAAATTTACACTTATTTTAAATGTTACACTCTGACTTACATCACTTTCCATAAAGACAAATTCATTTACCCTTGATTACAAGAGGGTTATAAAAAACATTTTGTTTCAGTTAAGTCCTGATACATTTTCTATTTTTGCTTTAATGGAAAATCAGGATAAAAAAAGAGAACTGATCATTGAAGCAGCCCTAAAGCGCTTTGCTCATTTTGGCTTGAATAAAACCACCATGAGTGAAATTGCTTCTGATATTTCCTTCTCTAAAGCATTGCTTTATTATTATTTTCCCGATAAGCTGAGCCTTTTTGCAGCCGTAATGAAGTCTATTATTGATCAAATCAGTGAGGAAATGTTACAAGGATTAGCGAAACAAACCTCCAGCTACCAGGCTATCCTGTTTTATTTGGATAAACGTCAGGAGTTTGTACGCAAATATTTTAACCTGTTGGAGTTTGCCATTACCAGTGGCCCTGACCTCCCAGCCCCGCTACTGCAAATTTTCAAGCAAAGCCGCGATTCTGAAATCAACACTCTAACAAGCATTATTGAAAGCGGGGTCCAACAGCAGGAATTTCATATCAAAAACCCCGGTTTTTGTGCCGAAGTTTTATTAGATGCCCTGGCTGGAATGCGGATGCGTTACTTCTTACCCGGCAAAATGTTCTATCCAGATAAAAGCCAGTTTGAGGAAATCCTGATCAAAGAAAAACAACTGGCTACCATCTTTTTAAACGGACTGAAAAATCCCGACTCAGCGCAACTGTCATTCTAAAGTCAGCAGTTTAAAAAGTTAGATATTTTTTAATCTTCTCTTTCCCAAAAATATTTTTTGTTTTTACCTTTGACTAATTAATTCAAAAAGTCAGAAGGTTAAAAGGTAAAATGGTAGAAACGGATAAGCGGGAACTGATTATAAAGGGAGCCATTAAGCGCTTTGCTCATTTTGGGGTCAATAAAACCACCATGGCCGAAATAGCGGAAGATCTTTCTTTCTCTAAACCGGCCTTGTATTATTATTTCCCCGATAAGCAGAACTTAATCATCGCGGTAGCGGAAAAATTAATTAGCGAATACTTGCTGGAAGTAGAAAGTAATTTACAGCTTAGCGCTGAACCCGAAGCGGCCCTGATCGATCTGATTGACCTGCGAAGAAACTTTTCTCAGAAATATTTTATGCTCTATATAGGTGATGAACACTCAGAAGCCTATTTGAAAAACAAGGCTTTTAAAGATCTGATGCGAAAAGCCAAAGAAAAGGAGGTATCCATAATCTCGGTTTGCCTGCAAAAAGGTATCCAAAAAGGACGGTTTAAAACTATCGATACCATGAAAATGGCCGAACTATTTCTGGATACTTTGAAAGGTTTAAGGGTATGCATGCTTATGGAAAATTCACCTTTCCCCAATGCGGATTCTTTCGAATTGCTATTGAACAAGCAGAAAGAGGTGGCGCAACTTTTTATAAATGGAATAAAAAATTACGGGGATGGAAGAGCGGATACTAAATAAGGCACAAGATCTATTTTTTAGCTACGGAATCAGAAGCGTGACCATGGATGATATTGCCCGCCAAATGGGCATCTCCAAGAAAACGATCTATCAATTCTATACTGATAAAAATTCCATTGTGGAGAAGGTGATCGGCAACCTGATTGAAGATCATGGAAACAAAGTGGTAAGCTATCACCAGGAGGCAGAAAATGCCATCCATGAGGTAGCGCTTCAGATGCAGGATATGGTTAAACTTTTCCAGCAAATGAATGCCGGGGTACTTTTTGAAGTTCAGAAATACTTCCCCAAGGCCTGGCAAACTTTAAACGGGCATAAATATGAATGTGTGCTCCTGGGAATTAAAAACAACCTGAAAAAAGGGATTGAAGAAGGACTATACCGGCCGGATCTAAATATAAAACTGGTGGCTCAGATCCGCCTGGTTCAGCTCAGCTCGGTATTAAACCAGCAGGATTTTCCGCCACTGGATTTTGATTACCGCTCGGTTTTAGCACAGATCACAGAGCTTTATTTATACGGAATTGCCACTACCAAGGGGCATGCTTTGATAGCAGAATACTTACACAATAACTAATAGAAATAAACATACAGATGAAACCAATAAAAGTAGCACTGATACTTTTGGCCTCCAGCCTCACAGCAGGACTATCTCAGGCGCAAACCGTACAGGCCGGAAATCCAGGTGCGGCAACTGTTCAGCTTGGCCTAAAAGAGGCTTTGAATTATGCCATCCAAAACAATGAAAATGTAAAAAAAGCACATTTAAACATCGAAGCCGGAAGGTACAAAACGCAGGAAGTGCGGGCATCGGCATTGCCGCAAATTACCGGAACCGGCACCTTCAGTGACCAGATCATTAAGCAACAATTGTTTTTTAATGGCCAGGCCATCCAGGTGGGTACTACCTACAATACTTCTGCACAGGCACAATTAAGCCAGCAGTTGTTTAATCAGCAGGTTTTTACCGGATTAAAAGCGGCCAAAAGCAGCGAAGATTATTACAACCTGAACGCCCAGTTAACCGAGGAAGGCACTATTGAACAGGTTTCTACCAATTATTACCAGATCCTGGTTAACCGCCAAAAACTGGCCGTAATTGATACCAATATTAAAAACGTACAGCGCATTGAGAAAATAGTGAGTACCCAATACCAAAACGGTCTGGCCAAAAAAATTGACCACGACCGCGTAAAAGTAAATATCACCAATCTCCAAAATCAGCGCCAGCAGTTAATAAACAGCATTACCCAGCAAGAAAATATGTTAAAATATTTTATGGGGATGCCGGTAAATACCAATATCCTTATTCCTGCTATAGAATTAAACCAGATCAATCCCATAGCTCAGGATCAGGAAACCGAACACTTAAACCCAGACAACAGAACTGAATTTCAGATCATCAAAAAACAGGAAGAATTACTGGGATTACAAAAGAAAGCCCGTTTGGCTGAATACTACCCTACTTTATCTTTATCAGGTAATTATTCTTACAATGGCTTAAGCAATCAGTTCAATTTTAAAGGGAGTACCTGGTATGATATGGCCGCAGTGGGCTTAACTCTGCGCATTCCAATTTTTGACGGATTTGCTACACGTTCTCGCGTACGCCAGGCCGAGGTAGATATTCTGCGAAATAAAGAAGATCAAAAAAACCTGTCGAACTCTTTGAATACGGCTTATGAAAATGCCAAAATCCAAATCAAAAACAGTTTAAGCACTATTAAATCGCAAGGCGAAAACGTAAAACTGGCCCAGGAAGTGTATGCCAGCATCCAAAATAACTACCGGAACGGCTTAGCCGGATTAACCGACCTGTTAGATGCCGAAAACGCGTTAACCGCGGCTCAAAACAGCCATTCGGAAGCGCTTTTAAATTACAAGCTTGCAGAAATTCAACTCATAAAATCCAAAGGAAACATCAAATCACTATTAAACTAATTCATGAAAAGAGGAATAATAACAATCGTTTCAATAATCGCGGCCTTTGGCCTGATTGGCTGGGTTCTTTCTAATAATAAAAAGAAAAACCAGGAAAAAACAGCCATTGTAGCACAGGGATCGGGCGATGTAGTCGTTCGTACCGCAACTATCAACAAAAGCCCGGTAGATTTAGATTTTAGTGCCAATGGTAATTTCAAGGCCGCTCAACAACTGACCTTCACCGCCGAAAACTCGGGCCGCATTACCAAAATTTTTGTGGACGAAGGCAGCCGGGTTAGCAAAGGCCAGGTTATTGCCACTATTGATGCCGAAACCTTAACGGCCGATTTGCAGGCCACACAGTTAGCCTACGAAACCGCAAAGAAAGATCTGGAACGTTACGAAAGTTCATTTCAAACCGGCGGGGTAACCCAACAGCAACTGGATCAGGCCAAACTGAACACCCGTAATGCCTTAACCCGTTTACAACAGTCTAAAATCAAAACCGGCGATGCCAATATCAAGGCTCCGTTTAATGGAATTGTAAATAAACGATTTATTGAGCAGGGCGCTTATGTTGCCCCGGGAACTCAATTATTTCAACTGGTAGATGTTTCTAAACTGAAACTGGCCGTTACCGTGAATGAATCGCAAGTAGCTAATCTGAAAATTGGCGATCAGGTGCGAATCAAATCCAATGTATTTCCAGATCAGGATTTTACCGGAAAAGTACGTTTCATTGCTCCTTTGGCTGATAATTCCCTGAATTTCCCGGTTGAAATTGAAATTGCCAATAATCCCGGCAATCAATTGAGAGCCGGAATGTATGGAACCGCCATATTCGAGTTCCCGAAACAGGCTCCTGCCCTAACCGTTCCAAGAACCGCTTTTGTAGGCAGCGTAAGCAGCAACCGGATTTATGTATTGGAAGCAGGCAATGTAGCCAAAGAACGTAAGGTTATTCCCGGACGTACGGCCGGCGATCTGGTTGAGATTTTAGAAGGATTAAAAGAAGGTGAAACCGTAATTATCAGCGGCCAAATCAATCTGACCGACGGCGCAAAAGTATCTCCTATTAAATAAGGGAAATTGAAAAATAAAAGGTAAAAGCAGCAAATACCTTAAATAAAACAAAATGAAGATAACTGAAATATCAATAAAACGGCCTACCCTGGTGATAGTAGCATTTACCGTGCTATCGCTTTTGGGATTATTGAGCTACTTCTCGCTTAATTACGAGTTGCTGCCCAAGTTTTCCCCACCAGTAGTGTCTGTGAGTACTATTTATCCCGGAGCTTCTCCTAACGAAGTGGAAAATACCGTAACCAAAAAAATTGAAGATGCGGTATCCTCGATGGAAAATATCAAAAAGATTGAGTCCAAATCTTACGAAAGTTTGTCGGTTGTTATCATTACCTTAAACAGTGGCGCCGATGTAGACCTGGCTTTAAATGATGCCCAGCGTAAGGTAAATAAAATTCTGGCCGATCTTCCGGATGATGTAAAAGCGCCGGCTTTGAATAAATTCTCGCTGGATGATCTTCCCATCATTACCATGTCTGCTACCGCCAAAATGGATGACGCGGCGTTTTATGATTTGATCGACAAACGTATCGGCCCCATTATCTCGCGTGTACCCGGCGTGGCTCAGGTTAATTTAATTGGTGGCGAGGAGCGTGAAATTGAGGTGGGCATTGATGCCGAAAAACTGGAAGGATACCATCTTTCTTTATTGCAGGTTCGTCAGGCTATTCAAAGTTCTAATTTGGATTTCCCTACCGGAAGTGTAAAAACCGAAAATCAAGATATTTTAATCCGTCTGGCGGGAAAATATAAGTCGGTTGACGATTTGCGCAATCTGGTTGTGGCCACTTCGCCCAGCGGAGCCCAGATCCGATTAAAAGATGTAGCCGATGTGCAGGATTCACAAAAAGATGTAGAGAAAATGGCCCGCGTAAACCGCAAAAGCGCCATTGCCCTACAAGTGGTTAAACAATCTGATGCCAATGCGGTAAAAGTGAGCGAAGGCGTTCATAAAATCATTCAAACGGTAGAAAAAGATTACGCCAATGTGGGTTTAGCCATCAATATCGCTAATGATAGTTCTGTATTTACCCTACAATCTGCCGACGCGGTAATTCATGACTTAATTTTAGCCATTATTCTGGTAGCTTTTGTAATGCTGTTCTTTTTGCACAGCTTAAGAAACGCGGTTATTGTAATGGTGGCCATTCCGGCTGCATTGATTGCCACTTTTATTGGCATGAAGATGCTCGGATTCTCGCTTAACCTGATGTCTTTACTGGGCTTATCACTGGTGGTAGGTATTTTGGTGGATGATGCCATTGTGGTTTTGGAAAACATTTACCGCCACATGGAAATGGGCAAAAACCGCGTACGTGCGGCCATGGATGCCACCAAAGAAATCGGTTTTACCGTAACTTCTATTACCCTGGTAATTGTGGTGGTATTCTTCCCTATTGCCATCAGTACTGGTTTCGTGTCCGATATCCTACGTGAATTCTGCGTGGTGGTGATCATTTCTACCATGCTCTCTTTGCTGGCCTCCTTTACCATTGTTCCGCTTCTTTCTTCCCGCTTTGGTAAACTGGAGCGTATTACCAACAGAACATTTTTTGGACGGTTCATTTTAGGATTCGAAAGTCTTTTACACCGCTTTACCAATTGGGTAACCAATATCCTGAAATGGTGCCTGGCTCATAAAAAAACCACTTTGGGCGTTACTTTCGGTTTATTGATCGCTTCCTTTATGCTGTTGGTCAAAGGATATATCGGTGCCGAGTTTTTCCCAAAAAGTGACCGTGGAGAGTTCATCGTGCAGATAGAAATGCCTAAAGATGCTTCCATTGAGCAAACCAATCAGATGACTCGCAAAGCGGAAGAGTTTTTATCGCAGAAAAAAGAAATCACTTCGCTAATTGCCATGGTTGGACAATCCAGCGAAGGCATGGGCTCTTTGTCAACCGCTTATAAATCAGAGATTACCGTAAAACTAGTTGAACGGAAAGACCGCGAAGACGAAGCCAGTATTTATGCGGCCAAAGTTAGCCGCGAACTGGCTAAGGTAATGGTTGGGGCTAAAGTGAAGACCGTTCCGGTAAGTATACTGGGTATGGCAGAGCGTGCGCCTATTGATATGATTGTAATTGGTTCAGATCTGGATAGTGTGATGAAGTTTGCCGAAGCAGCTAAAAATGAACTGGCTGCCATTCCGGGCGCCACCGAGGTAAAACTTTCGGTTGAAACCGGAAATCCGGAGATCCGTGTCAATGTAGATCGCGATAAAATGGCGGCCTTGGGCTTAAACCTGGCCACTGTGGGCGGAACCATGCAAACCGCTTTTAGCGGAAATACAGACAGTAAATTCCGCCAGGGCGAATATGAATACGATATCAATATCCGTTACCAGAGCTTTAACCGGAAAAATATGGAGGATGTGAAAAACCTGCAGTTCATGAACAGCACCGGACAGCAGATCAAATTATCCCAGTTTGCTTCCATTACCGAAGCTTCCGGACCAAGTCAATTGCAACGCCGCGATAAAAGTACCGCCGTTTCGGTACAGGCTCAATCGGTGGGCCGGCCTTCCGGAACCATTGTAGCCGATTTCCAGCTAAAACTGGATAAAATGCCAAGACCAGCCGGAGTTAGCTTTGTTTGGGGTGGCGATATGGAAAACCAAAGCGAAGGTTTCGGAACTTTAGGAATCGCCTTACTGGCATCCATTATCCTGGTTTATCTGATCATGGTTGCCCTTTATGATAGCTTTGTTTATCCTTTTGTGGTGATGTTCTCTATTCCATTATCCATTATCGGGGCATTATTGGCCTTGGGCTTGACCAACAATTCACTAAACATCTTTACCATATTAGGTTTGATCATGTTGATTGGTTTGGTGGCCAAAAATGCCATTATCCTGGTTGACTTTACCAACCAGATGAAGAAAGAAGGTAAAAGCACTTACGATGCGCTTATTCTGGCTAATCACGCTCGTTTACGCCCCATTCTAATGACCACCATCGCCATGGTGATCGGTATGCTTCCAATTGCGATGGCAGGCGGAGCTGGCTCTGAATGGAAAAACGGTCTGGCCTGGGTAATTATCGGAGGTTTGCTCAGCTCGCTGTTCTTAACCCTGGTTATCGTTCCGGTAATGTATCAGATCTTTGACCGCCTGATTGAGAAGTTTAGCGGCAAAAAACAAGAAAAAACAATTGACGAACTGATAACTGAACCTTATGACCATAAGGAAGTCAAAGAATACGAGTTTGAACCAGAATTAAT
>DASQIU010000118.1:0-2099 GCA_035631395.1 Daejeonella sp.
GATTCGAATGTAGCTGTGGAAAAAGGTTTAACTCAGGATGATGTAGTTATTATAGCGAGTGCTGGTAGCAGCCAATCTGCTGCTACCGATAATGCAAACCGTAGTCCGTTTATGCCCCAGATGAGAAGAAAACCACCGGCAAAAAAACCATGACCTTAGATTCAAAATGAGCCAGATTATTCTCGATATTAAAAATCTGAAACGTGAGTTTAGAGTAGGCTCTGAAACCGTAAAAGCCTTGAATGGAATCACTTTTTCTGTTAGTTCCGGAGAGTTTGTCAGCATTATGGGTAGCAGCGGCTCTGGAAAAACCACCTTGTTGAATATATTGGGTTGTTTAGATAAGCCCAGCTCCGGAGAATATTTTCTGGATGGAATTAATGTAGGAAAACTTTCCAAAAATGAGCTGGCTAAATACCGCAACCTAAAAATTGGCTTTGTTTTTCAGTCATACAACTTATTAGCCAGGACTAGCGCCATAGAGAATGTAGAGCTGCCTTTACTTTACAATCCGGATATCACATCAAAAATACGGCACGAAAAGGCTATTAAGGCTTTAGAAGAGGTGAAACTGAGCGACCGGATGAACCATCTTCCCAATCAATTATCCGGAGGGCAACAGCAAAGGGTGGCCATAGCCAGGGCCTTGGTTAATAATCCCGTAATGATATTGGCTGATGAAGCAACGGGAAATCTGGATTCGAGAACTTCCTACGAAATTATGATGTTAATGCAGCAATTGAACACCGAAGGCAAAACCATAGTATTTGTAACGCATGAACAGGATATAGCAAGCTTTTGCAAACGCTCCATCACCTTACGGGATGGAAAAATTATAAATGATATGGTGAATGCCAACGTTAAAAGTGCCAGAGAGATGTTAGAAAAACTTCCACCACTTATTGAAACAGCAACAGAACCATGAAACTCCTTAATCTGTTACGGATTGCCTGGCGAGCAATTCAACGGAATAAAACCCGTACTTTTTTAACCATGCTGGGTATCATTATTGGGGTAGCCGCAGTAATAGCCATGCTGGCCGTAGGAGAGGGTTCCCGGCAAAGCATTCAAAGCCAGATTTCCGCCATGGGCAGTAATATGATTATTATTCGGCCCAGTAGTAATGTGGTAGGAGGAGCCCGGCTGGATAATACCAGCGTGCAAAGTTTAGTTGAACCAGATGTGGCTGCTTTGCAAAAGGCGCATTATTTAAATGGCGTTTCGCCATCCATAACCGCAAGAGGTCAGGCTATTACTGGTAATAATAACTGGACCACCAACTTGCAGGGGGTTTCTATTGAGTATCTATCTATACGTAACTGGTCTGTGCAAGATGGGGTTCCCTTTAACAATCAGGATGTAAAAGCGGCCGCTAAAGTGGGCCTTTTTGGACAAACGGTTATAGCTAATCTTTTTCCAAACGGTGAGAATCCTGTTGGTAGAACCATCCGGTTTAGGAATATTCCCTTTAAAATTATTGGCGTATTAAGTAAAAAAGGGGAAAATGCTTTTGGGCAAGATCAGGATGATGTTATCCTTACGCCCATTACTACGGTGCAGAAGCGTCTGGTTTCCACTATTTACTATCAAACTATTTTTGCTTCGGCCATAAATCAAAACGTAACTCAGCAAGCATCTGATGAAATAGAAACTATTTTGCGGGCATCACATCGAATCCCTAAGGGTATTGACGATGATTTTAGTGTCAGAACCCAGGCCGAGTTAATTAGTACATTTAGTTCTACAAGTAAGATTTTAACCGTTTTGTTAGCTGTAATTGCCGGAATATCTCTGGTGGTTGGCGGTATCGGTATTATGAATATCATGTACGTTTCGGTAACAGAACGTACCAAAGAGATTGGTTTACGTATGTCTATAGGTGCCCGAGGTGTCGATATACTGATGCAGTTTTTAATAGAAGCTGTCCTTATTAGCATTACAGGCGGATTAATTGGTGTAGTTATTGGCGTTTCTGCAACCAAATTGGTTACTGTTTTTTTGCATTGGCCTACCTTAATAACGCAATCCTCGGTCATACTCTCATTCCTGGTATGTTTTATAACCGGAGTGTTCTTTGGATATTATCCGGCCTTAAAAGC
>DASQIU010000119.1:0-7293 GCA_035631395.1 Daejeonella sp.
GGACACCGGAAACGTTAAAGAAAGACGTCAGCCTGAAAAGGTATGGAATTACGATAAATCCATTACCCTGCGCCCCAACTGGGATATTGAAGAAAAAATGGCTATTCCGAAGGCTCCGTAAACCATTTAGAATACATGATATAATTATTGGGGAGTTTATTAAGCATTTCTCTTTGCTGTTCTGAAATAGGTTTAACTTTTTTGGCAGGTATACCGGCATAGATATAACCTGATTCGCAAACGGTATTTTCTAAAACAATAGCTCCTGCAGCAATAATACAGTAGGGCTGAACCACCGCATGATCCATCACAATGGCGGCCATACCTACCAAAACATGATCGCCTAAAGTACAACCATGCACCAGTGCATTATGGCCAATGGAAACGTTATTGCCAATATGTGTGGCTGCTTTTTGATAAGTACAATGAATTACGGCGCCATCCTGGATATTGGTATTATTGCCAATGCGAATGGAATTCACATCACCCCTGATCACCGCGTTAAACCAAACAGAGCAATTATCGCCCATCATTACATCGCCCACAATGGTGGCATTTTCAGCAATAAAGCATTTTTCTCCCCATTGGGGATTTTTTCCTTCTACAGGAAGTATCAAAGCCATAAAAATATCCTTAAATGTTAAAAAACAGTGTCTTTTGGGTTTGGTTCATGTTGCGGATAATCGGTTGTATAATGCAATCCCCGGCTTTCTTTACGCAACATAGCCGATTTAATAACCAGGTAAGAATTTTGAATCACATTACGTAATTCGCATAATTTCAAAGAAAGCTTGGTTTCTTTATAAAAACTTTCGGTTTCTTCATACAACAATCCTAAACGACGTTTAGCACGTTCCAAACGAAAATCCGAACGCACAATACCCACATAATCGCTCATTATCTTTTGGGTTTCACGCAAGTTATGAGTAACCAGGATATCTTCATTAGATAATTGTGTATTGGTTTCATCCCATTCGGGAATATTTTCAGGAACGATATAATTTTCAAACTGCTTCATGGCATCTGTATAAATGCGATGAGCAAATACAGTGGCTTCAAGTAATGAATTGGAAGCTAATCGATTAGCACCATGCAAACCGGTAGAAGCACATTCTCCACAAGCGTATAAACGCTTTATAGAGGAGCGGCCAAATTCATCAACCATAATTCCACCGCACATATAATGAGCCGCTGGGGTAACCGGAATCATATCCTTAGTCATATCTATACCAATACTGAGGCACTTAGCATAAATATTAGGAAAAT
This sequence comes from Daejeonella sp., assembly GCA_035631395.1. Lineage (GTDB taxonomy): Bacteria > Bacteroidota > Bacteroidia > Sphingobacteriales > Sphingobacteriaceae > Daejeonella. The sequence goes on from DASQIU010000119.1 coordinate 1,267, forward strand.
GAGCTAAAATATCAGATTTAGAACGATGTCGGATATCCAGGTAAACAAAATCGTCGCCTGTTTTTTTCATTTCCGCGTCAATGGCCCTAGCCACAATATCTCTGGGAGCCAATGATTTACGTTCATCATACAGATGCATAAATTCTTCGCCATTTCTGGTTTTTAACACACCACCATAACCACGCACGGCTTCAGAAATCAAAAAAGAAGGATATTCGCCCGGGTTATATAAGGCTGTAGGATGAAACTGAATAAACTCCATATTCCTCACCTTTCCTTTCGCCCGATAAACCATGGCAATACCATCGCCGGTAGCAATAACCGGATTGGTGGTGTTAGAATAAATATGACCGGCACCGCCCGAGGCCATTACCGTAACCTTGGAAAGTATTTTTTCCACCTTATTATTAGTAGTGTTAAGAGCATAAATTCCATAACAGTTAATATTATCAGAACTCTTATCTACAAACACGCCTAAATGGTGTTGGGTAATCAATTCAACGGCAAAATAATGCGTCAGAATCTCAATATTTGGATTTTTATGGATTTGCTCTAATAAAACCCGCTCAATTTCAAAACCGGTAATATCCTTATAATGCAGAACCCGGTGTTCAGAATGACCACCTTCTTTAGCTAAATCATAAATTCCTTCCTTATCCCGATCAAAATGGGTACCGTATTTAATAATTTCATTAATACGGTCGGGGCCTTCTTTTACCACTAATTCTACCACATGTTTATCGCATAAGCCATCGCCGGCAATCAGGGTATCTTCTATATGCTTTTCAAAAGAATCAGATTTATCCACAACCACCGCTACCCCACCCTGGGCATATTTGGTATTCGACTCATCTTCGCTCGCTTTAGTAACTATCAGAACCTTACCATGTTGAGCGGCTTTTAAAGCAAAACTTAAACCGGCAATTCCAGAGCCAATCACTAAAAAATCAATATTTTTCATTATATTATGTAGTAAAAACAGCCTGTGAGGGTGTTTGTTAACAACCCACATCAAAGATGTTAATAATGTGGTATAAGCCGTTGAATAATTTTTAAACTTCCTGATAAGTTGTTATCAACCCCCAATTTTAGTGTATTTTTGAAAAAGTTATGGTCATGAAAACAGGAGTTATTCCACTTTTATAAACCTCGAAAAATTACACAAATAACTTTTTATTAAAATTTATGGAAATAAAAATACTCTGATAATCAATTAGATAGAATTAAACTAGTGTGGATAAGTTGTTGAGAAAACAAGAAAAACAAAAAAGACAAAAAAAAGTATGTGCACTTTCTCACATAACTAACACCCTAACAAACAATAAAGAATCTATAAATAGATTATTTTGTATTTATTGATGACGTTAATAATGGATACCTTCGAAGAATTAAATATTAAAGGTTTTATAGACGAACCGATTGACCCAAGCCTGGATCTGTTTGAAGAAATAAACAAATTAAAAAAGGAAAAGAATGCAGTAGTATTAGCACACTATTACCAGGAACCCGATATCCAGGATGTTGCCGATTATATTGGCGATAGTTTGGGATTATCACAGGAAGCGGCTAAAACAGATGCCGATGTAATTGTATTTGCCGGCGTGCATTTTATGGCCGAAACTGCCAAAATACTATCTCCAAAAAAGAAAGTATTGTTGCCCGATTTGAAAGCAGGTTGTTCATTGTCAGATAGTTGCCCGCCGCAATTATTTGCCAAGTTTAAAGAGAAATACCCAGACCATCTGGTGATTACTTATGTAAACTGTACGGCCGAATTAAAGGCTTTAAGTGATATTGTTTGTACTTCATCTAATGCCGTACAAATAGTAGATAGTTTGCCTAAAGATCAGAAGATCATTTTTGGGCCCGATAGAAATTTAGGAGCCTGGGTAGCTAAAAAAACCGGAAGGGATCTGGTTTTATGGAATGGCGCCTGCATGGTGCATGAAATTTTTTCGCAGCAGCGCATTTTAAAGCTGAAAGAGCGCCATCCGGAAGCAAAATTTATTGCCCATCCGGAATGCGAAGAGGTAGTATTAAAAATGGCCGATTATATAGGTTCTACTACCGGATTATTAAAATACACCATCAATAATCCGGCTAAAGAGTTTATTGTAGCTACAGAAAGCGGAATTCTGCACCAGATGGAAAAGGCTAACCCGGATAAAATATTCATTCCGGCGCCGCCAAATAACGCTTGTGCCTGCAATGATTGTCCGCATATGAAGCGCAACACTCTGGAGAAATTATATCTCTGCATGAAAAATGAATTGCCGGAGGTAGATGTTCCAATGGATATCATCCTGAAAGCGCAAAAACCAATTGAGCGGATGCTGGAAATTTCAGCTAGACTGGGTTTATAATTTGAAGAGGGTTGATTTGTAATTTGTTGATGGGAATTAAAAAATCCTCAAATGACAATGTTGTAACAAATCCCCAGATAAACAATTTGAATATATGTTTGAAAATAAAGGGCGTACAGAGATAGAACAGTTAGGAGAGTTTGGATTAATTGATCACCTGACTAAATCTATTAAACTCAATAATAAAAGCTCTGTAAAAGGAATTGGCGATGACGCGGCCGTTTTAAGTTTCGGAAACAAGAGAACACTGGTTTCTACCGATTTATTGCTGGAAGGCATTCATTTTGACTTGGCCTATACTCCCTTGAAACATTTAGGCTATAAAGCGGTACAGGTAAATCTGAGCGACATTTATGCCATGAATGGTATGGCCAGCCAAGTAACCGTTTCTATTGGTATTTCCAGTAAATTTCCATTAGAAGCTGTTGAAGAATTGTACCAGGGCATCCAGATTGCCTGCCAGAAATATGGGGTTGATCTGGTAGGAGGCGATACGAGCTCTTCTAAGCAAGGATTGATAATTTCCGTAACCAGTATTGGTTATGCCGATGAAAAGCAAATATGCTACCGCGATGGGGCTCAGGAAGGCGATTTAATTTGCGTATCCGGAGATTTAGGCGGAGCTTATGTCGGTTTACAATTATTGGAACGCGAAAAACTGATTTTTTTAGAAAATCCGCAGATACAGCCCGACCTGGAAGGAAAAGATTATATCGTAGAACGGCAATTAAAACCAGAAGCCCGCAAGGATATTGTAGAAGCTTTACAATTGCTGAAAATTAAGCCAACTTCTATGATTGATATCTCTGATGGCTTGGCATCAGAAATATTGCATATCTGCAAGCAATCCGATAAAGGCTGTAGTTTATACGAGGAAAAAATCCCGATTGACCCAATGACTTATGATACGGCCCGGGATTTTGGACTGGATCCAACAGTTTGCGCTTTAAGCGGAGGCGAAGATTATGAACTGCTATTCACCATTCCGCAAGCTGATTACGAACGGATAAAAAATAACGCCGATATTTCCATTATCGGGCATATAACTGAAGCTTCAGCCGGTTGTAACCTGATTTCTAAATCGGGAAATGTACATTCTATAAAGGCTCAGGGTTGGAATTCTTTGAGAAAAAACGAGGAATAAATCAATATATCATGATAAAAATTTATCATAATACCCGCTGTTCCAAAAGCCGGAGTGCTTGTAGCATTTTGGCCGAAAAGGGAATTCCGGTAGAAATTATTGAGTATCTCAAAACTCCGCCTAGCCAAGCAGAATTGAAAAATTTACTGAAAATGCTGGGTATGAAAGCCGAAGATATTGTACGTAAAAACGAGCCTTTATTTAAAGAAAAATACCAGGGAAAATCATTTTCTGAAGATGAATGGATCCGGATTCTTTCAGAAAATCCCGTCCTGATTCAAAGGCCCATTATTGTAAAAGGAAATAAAGCGGTTATTGGCCGTTCTGAAGAACAAATTCAGGAGATATTGGAATAATTCCTTCGGGATTTTTTCTCCCCCGCAGATTTCGCCGATAAGCGCAGAAAAAAGACGTAGGAGAATTAAAATCCGCGTAATGATCCGCGAAAATCAGTGGTATGTGCGGGCTTATTTTTTCCTCCAGATGTTTTTTCTCCCGCAAATTTCGCCGATAACGCAGAAAAAGGACGCAGAAGAATTAAAAATTCGCGAAAATCAGTGATATCTGCGGCTAAGCCTACGTCTCTATAAATTTTGCAACATCAAATCGGCAACTTTTTCTCCGGTTAAACTACCCATGGCCACGCCCATTCCGTTGCATCTTACGGCACAGAAAACATGCGGTTCCAGCTCTTTAATAATGGGATGCAAAGTATTTCCAAAAGCCATTACGCCGCTCCAGCGTTGTTCTATTTGCGGGGCATATCCCGGTAAGATTACTTCGGATAATAATTTTTCTAGCTTAGTTTGTATCTGATGGGTCACTCCCGGAAGCGTGGTTTCTTCGGCGGCAAAATCCAGATTACGGCCTCCGCCTAATAATATCCGGTTATGAATATTCCGGAAATAGTAATAGCCTTTATCGTAATGGAAAGTTCCCTGGATTTTTAGATCCGGAATAGGTTTGGTAATTAAAACCTGTCCCCGGCCGGGCACTACATCTAATTCCGGATATAGATCAGAAATAAAAGCGTTGGTAGCCAGAATCACTTTTTTGCAGATAAAAACACCCTGGCTGGTAAATAATTTTAGTTTTTCGCTGTCGTTTTCGATGCTGTTTAAATGGCAATGATTAAAAACCGATATGCCTAATCCCTGCACTTTGCTTAATAAAGCCTGCATCATTTTTCCGGTATCAATTTGGGCTTCATAACGGTTTTCTATCATGCAGGAAATATTTTGAAAACCAAAGGCGGCAATTTTTTCATTAGCCACTGCATAAATGTCAGGTTTTTGGATAATGGTTTTTAATGCCTGATTGAAATAATCAATTTTATCCAGGCAGGCATTGACCAGTTCATCATCTTCCTTTCTAAAAATTTCATATCCGCCTAATGGCAAATAATCAATAGCCTGATCGCCTAGATTTTGGCGAAGTTTTTCCAGTCCTTTCCAGCGCATTTCCACCACCTGCAAAAGCTCGTCCAGGCTGCTGTCCTTGAGCTCGTCAATCAACTCAGAAATGCTGCCAAAACAAGCAAAACCCGCGTTTTTGGTGCTTGCTCCGGCCGGAAGAAAACCGGCTTCCAGAACGCCTACTTTTAAGGCTGGCTGGCTGGACTTTAAGTGCAGGGCCGCATTTAAGCCAACAATGCCGCTGCCGATGATCAGAACATCGTATCCGGAAAGAAAAGAATCCTGTTCCCAGTATGAAAAACCTGTATTCATATTGTAAATATATCGGTAATATTCCTTTTGAACGGCGTAAGTGCTTATATTCGGAATGCTTTTTGAATTGTCAATTTAAAATTATTTAGAAATGGGAATGCTATTAATGATTGTAATTGCTGCTGTGAGTTTTATTGTACAGTGGCGATTTAAAAGTAAATTCAAACAATACTCTGAAATACCGCTGGCTTCTGGCTTAAGCGGTAAAGATATAGCCGAGAAAATGCTGGCCGATAATGGGATCTATGACGTTAAAATCATCTCGGTGGAAGGACAATTAACCGACCATTATAATCCGATGGATCGTACCGTAAATTTAAGTCCTGAGGTGTATCAGGGACGCAGTGTAGCCGCTGCAGCGGTTGCCTCACACGAGTGCGGGCATGCTGTACAACATGCACGGGCTTATAGTTGGTTACGTTTCCGTTCGGCAGTAGTTCCGGCGGTAAATGTGGCTTCCAGATTGGTGCAATGGACCTTAATGATCGGTGTGATGTTGTTTATCTTTTCAGGAAATCCAATGGTTTTAGCCGTGGGTGTTGCCGCTTTAGCTCTGGTAACCTTGTTTAGTTTTATCACGCTGCCGGTTGAATTTGATGCCAGCCGCCGGGCTTTAGCATGGCTGCAAACTAACCGCGGTATTATGCAGACTGAAGTAGAACACGGACAAGCTAAAGATGCTTTATGGTGGGCTGCTATGACTTATGTGGTTGCCGCTTTAGGTTCATTAGCAACCCTGGTTTATTATGCCAGTATGCTGTTAGGTCGCCGCGATTAAGATATTCGGTATTAT
>DASQIU010000120.1:0-9088 GCA_035631395.1 Daejeonella sp.
AAACAGCAATACCATACCGAAAACCCCAATGCCTTTTTAAAAATGGCTTCCCTGCCCGCTTTTAACAACACCTCTGGGAATGTTATTTTATTAAGCAATAATGTGCGTATCGATCAACTGGATTATACTGAAAAAATGCATTTCCCGATGATCAAAAATCCCAAAGGAGTTTCCCTGGAAAGATCCAGCCTGAAAAGGCCAACCAATGACTCTGGAAATTTCCGTTCGGCAGCCGCTTCGGTAGGATTTGCTACTCCCGGTTATAAAAACTCGCAATTCCTGGATGAACCGTCTTTAACCGAAGAATTTTCCTTGCTCTCCAAAACCTTCTCCCCCGATAATGATGGCTTTGAAGATCAGCTTCAAATCAATTACCGGCTGGATAAACCCGGCTATGTGGCCAACATCAATATTTTTAATGATAAAGGCATCCTGGTAAGAAAACTTTGCCGAAACCTAACGCTGGCTTTGGCAGGAAGCTTTAACTGGGATGGTCTGAATGATTTTGCAGAACTATCTCCTACCGGAATTTACCTGATCTATGCCGAGCTTTTTGATCTGGATGGGCAGGTTAAAAGGTTTAGAAAAACCTGCGTATTGGCCAGCAAATTAAGCCAATAAGTCAGGGAAAACCATGTTTTTGCGATTTTCAATTCCCCGGCTGCATTTCTCAAACTTTTTTACCTTTGCTTTCTAACCTGATAAAAATGCCTGAAACGATTTTGGTAATTGGCTCTAATGGCCAAATAGGAACCGAACTGGTAGCCGAACTTCGCAATATCCATGGTGGTTCTCAAGTAATTGCCTGCGATATTAAAGAACCTGATTACGATACCTTGAATGCCGGTCCGTTTGAATTTTCGGATGTTCTGGACAAAGAAAAGTTAACTCATTTATTTCAAAAATACCGCCCTACCCAAGTTTATCTATTAGCGGCTCTTTTATCCGCCGTAGGCGAACAAAAACCTAAAAAAGCCTGGGAATTAAACATGGATGGACTTTTAAACATTTTGGATCTGGCTTTAGGATTTAAAGTACAAAAGGTTTACTGGCCAAGCTCTATTGCGGTTTTCGGACCACATTCTCCACAAATAAATACACCACAGTATTGTGTGATGGATCCTAATACGGTATATGGATTCAGCAAACTGGCCGGCGAACGCTGGTGCGAATATTATTTCAATAAATACGGATTGGATATCCGCAGCATCCGTTATCCAGGCTTAATTGGCTGGAAAGCGGCTCCGGGCGGCGGAACCACCGATTATGCTGTTCATATTTTCCATGAAGCCCTGCAAAAAGGCAACTATGAGTGCTTTTTATCGGCACAAACCGCTTTGCCCATGATGTACATGCAGGATGCTATCCGTGCTACCATTGAACTGATGGATGCCCCGGCTCAGCAACTTAGCATTCGTTCGTCATACAATCTGGCCGGAATCAGCTTTACACCCGATATGCTGGCCGCAGAAATTCGCCGCCATCTCCCCGATTTCCAGATCAGCTACGCCAACCATGACCCTCGCCAAGCTATCGCCGATAGCTGGCCCAAATCGATTGACGACAGTCAGGCTCAAAAAGACTGGAACTGGAAACTGGAATTTGATTTGGCTAAAATGACAGATGATATGCTTAAAAACCTGAAAAAATAGGGTATCCGTTGAGCAAACAATTCGAGAACAAGATAAATTGATACAATAACCCCAACAGAAAGATATATGGGAAGAGCTTTTGAATTCCGTAAAGAAAGAAAATTTAAACGCTGGGCCAAAATGGCGGTTCAGTTTACCCGTTTGGGTAAGGAAATTGTAATGGCGGTAAAATCCGGCGGCCCAAATCCGGATGCCAACTCACGTTTACGGACCGCCATACAGAATGCCAAGGCGGTAAATATGCCTAAAGACCGCGTGGAAGCCGCTATTAAACGGGCCAGCAACAAAGATGAAAGCAATTACGAAGAAATTGTTTATGAAGGTTATGCCCCTCATGGAGTTGCCGTTTTAGTAGAAACCGCTACCGATAATACCAACCGGACGGTAGCTAACGTACGCAGTTATTTCACTAAAACCAATGGTGCTTTGGGAAAAACCGGATCTCTGGATTTTATTTTCAGCCGCAAATCGGTTTTCCGTTTTGAACCCGGAGAAATGGATTTAGATGAACTGGAACTGGAATTAATTGATGCCGGATTGGAAGATTTGTATGTAGAAGCAGATGAAGAAGGCAAAGATGTAGGTGTTATTCATACCGCTTTTGAAGATTTTGGCAAAATGCAGAAAGCTTTAGAAGAAAAAGGCATTACCGTACTTAGCGCCAAATTAGAGCGGGTTGCCCAATCTACCACCTCGGTAACCGAAGAGCAGGCCGCTGATGTTCTAAAACTGATAGACCGTCTGGAAGAAGACGATGATGTACAAGCCGTATATCACAATATGGCCGAATAAGCGTTTTTAAACTATGGGCTTATTTACCTCCCGAAAACAACAAAAAATACTGGAAGTAAAATTTCAAAAGGGTATGCTATTCATTAAGCTGGAGGACAGCAAAGAAATAGCATATCCTTTGGATTGGTACCCCAAACTACTACAGGCTACCGAAGAAGAAAAAGCAGATTGGACTCTAAAACCAGATGGCTCTGCAATCCATTGGAATAAATTGGATGTAGACCTACCCCTCTAAAGCTCCTGGTTTTGAGCTTACTTCTTAATTACAGATAAGCAATCTTCTTTTTCGATGCTTCTTATTCCAACAATTTAAATTTGGCAATCATACTGGGGGAATTAATCTGAGTAATCTCCCCTTTAGTCAAATTCAGAAAAATCATCTTTCAAAAGTCAGGATTAAACTCAAAACTGTTTATCCTTTTCTCTGTTGCTTTACAGCCATATGATTTTTGCTCATCAAAAATGCCTTCTTCGGTTATTGCTCATTTTAGTTATTCTCCCCTCACATCTATTCTGGAAATAACATTCGTATCGGGGAAGGTATATTATTACCAACATGTTCCGCCAGAGATTTATAAGAAACTGAAAACGGCCGATTCCAAAGGGCGTTACTTTAATGAATACATTAAAGACAAATACGAGTTTAAAAAGTGACATTTTATTGAATTATGCCTGAAGGACCATCAATAGTCATATTGAAAGAACTCATTGAAGAACTTCATTTGGAAGGATCAGAGGTTTTTGCCGTATTGGGCAATACCAAAATTGAAAAAGAACGGATGCTAAATAAGCCGGTAATTGCTTTCAAAAGTTGGGGCAAACACTTTCTTATTTGCTTTAAGGATTTTAGTTTGCGAATTCATTTTATGCTGTTTGGCTCTTACCGGATCAATGAGCGGCGAGATATTCCGGTAAGACTGGGTTTGATATTTGAAAACGCAGAATTAAACTTTTATAACTGCTCGCTAAAATTTATAGAAGAAGATCTTGATCAGGTATATGATTGGTCAGCAGATGTTTTATCTAAGCAGTGGAACCCCGAAGCAGCAGCCATAAAACTAGAGCAAAAAAAAGACGCCTTAGTTTGTGATGTTCTTTTAGACCAGCAAATTTTTGCCGGTGTAGGAAATATTATAAAGAATGAAGTGCTTTATCGCATTGGGGTTCACCCATTAAGTACCGTAGGAGCCCTTCCCTTTGCTAAGCTCCAAGCCCTGATTCAGCAAGCCCGAATGTATAGTTTTGATTTTCTGAAATGGAAAAAAGAGTATACACTCAGAAAACACTGGATGGTTCATACCAAAAAACTTTGTCCGTTAGAACACCCAATAAAGAGGGCCCATTTAGGAAAAACCAACAGACGCAGTTTTTTCTGCATCCAATGCCAGAATTTATATATAGATAAAAAATGAGTCTTTCTTTTGCAAAAAGCTAAAGCAAGAACTATTCTGTACAGATTTCGGATTTTGTTTTTTTGCTCACATTTACCGGCTGCGGAACTTTTACATAATAGCCCGTACCGTCATACACACGCTTACGCGGATGCGTGCGGCAAACTTCAGAGCAAGCGCCTTCCAATTTTTCCCCACAGGCATCACATTGGGTAAAATGCTCATTACACTCCGGATTGGCGCAATTAATCATTTTGGCCGTAACGGTTCCGCAGTTGCGGCAGGTAGAAATAACCTGCGGATTAACGGAGTTTACATCCACCGTTAAACGGTTATCAAACACATAACATTTGCCGTCAAAATCTTTTCCGCCGGCTTCTTTTCCGTATTTCACAATACCGCCATGCAGTTGATAAACCTCTTTAAAACCTTCGTGTAAAAGCAGGGCCGAAGCTTTTTCGCATTTAATACCGCCGGTGCAATAAGTCAGGATTTTTTTGTCTTTATACTGAGCCAGTTCATTAATTTTTTCGGGAAACTCCCTAAAATTCTCAATATCCAGCGTAATGGCATTTTTAAACCGCCCCACCGAGTGCTCATAATTGGAACGCACATCCAAAACCACCACATCGTCCTGATCTTTCATTTCCATGAATTTCTCCGGCTCCAAATGAATCCCGGTTTTTTGCTGGGGATTAATGACATTGGGATCTCTCAGGCCAGAATGAACAATCTCCGATTTGTAACGGCAGTGCATTTTAATAAAAGAAGGCTCATCTACCTCGTCAATTTTAAAATCAGTTTTTGCAAACCGCGGATCGGCCAAAACGTGGTCCATATAAGCTTTACAAGCTTCTACTGTTCCGGAAACCGTTCCGTTTAAACCTTCATCGGCTACAATAATGCGACCTGTTAAATTTAATGATTTACAAAAACGAAGATGATCTGCAGCAAATTGTTCTGCATTCTCGATAGTACTGTAACAATAGTACAGTAAAGTTTGATATTGAGCCATAATATTCATTGATACTGCTGCAAACAGCGTTTAATGCGGGGCAAATATAATTAGGATTTTTGAAATGTCTGAACTAGGATTTATAGGATTAACATGATTTCAGATAATCATGAATCAAACCCATCACCTAAATCAAAAAAATCACAGTTCAGAAAAATACATTTCAGCCTTATAATCTGCCCGGCTATAGGGCGTATTTCCAATGGGCGTCTCGATAAAACCCAGCTTTTTGTACAAACTTAATGCGGGCCCCAATTTTTGATTAGACTCCAGAAAAAGATAGGTGCAGCCCAGCTTTTTAGCTTCAAAAATTAAATATTCACCCAGCATTTTGCCGGCTCATCTTAGCCAGCTCAAATTGGGTATCGGTGTGTTTCTTTAAAGTTACCGTTCCAATAATTTCTTCGCCGTAGCGGGCAAAAAATATCCGTCCGCCTTGGTTAATGATATTTTTTTCCGGATGATTCAATTGCTCAAAATCCTCCGGCTCCAGGGCAAAGTATTGGGTTATCCACTCCTCATTCAAACGCTTAAAATCTTCTTTATAGCGGTCTTCGTACTCAATAATCTCTATCTCCATTCCCCATTAATTTCCTGCAAATTTAAAAATTGCCAGGCTTAAAACCCGTAAGAAATGCGGAAACCACTATCCATTTTTTTTCCATCGCGGTAGGAAAATCCGTAAAGCGCTCTGAAGCTCAGGTACTCCAAACCGCCATATACCTCGTAATAGTTTTTCAAAACCGGGGTAGCTAGATAGTTAAGGCCCGCAATTTCCTGTAATTTCAACTTCCGGATGAGCGGAATTTTATTGAGAAAAAAGCTGGAAAAATTATGTTCCCAATGCCCTTCCAGATATTTATCAGCCGTACTAAACTGGTAATAATCCAGAAAAAGATAGCTGCGCATTTGCGGAGTATAAGTTAAACTTTGGTTTCCAACAAAGTGCTTATAATCCGTGTAAAAAATCCGGCGATTATTTAAAAACTTGCCTAAACTCGCATAAAAGCTGGTTTTACCGTACATGCCCAATTTAATATCGGATTTAGAAATATCAAAAGACAGCAAATCATAATCTACATCAGAACTTAACACACTGGGAATTCCCTTGGTATAAGTTAAACCCAGACGGGGATATTTGGAAGGCATATATACTCTTCTACCCGGATACGTGGCATATTCTTTACTAAATTCATAAGTGGCCCGCCAGCCTAATTTAAAAGACTGATTTTGCGGAAATAACGGATCCTCGGTGTAGGGGCTCAAAGGATTATTAGAGGTAAATGAACTCTTTGTAGAAGGGAAAAAGGTATATGTGCTGGTATTTTGAAGGTTGTTTCGATTGGCCCATTCCGCTGAAAAGGAAGTCAGCACACCGCCGCCGATACGCTGGGTAGCCGAAATCTGCACAATTTTCTTTTCGTAGAGCTTCAGATAATTCCGCTCGTACAGTAGGGAATTCACCGTATTTCCAAGCTGGGAAATGGAACCCAAGTTGTTCAGATCCTGCACGTCGGTTCCCAACTGGATACCCAAATTGGTGCTTTTAACCGGGAAAAAAGCACTAAATGTGCCATTTAATTGCTCACTGGAAAAACCATAATGCAGTTTACCAGAAAGGAAAAGATTTTTATTGCTCAACGAGTCTATTTGTTTCCGGTAAGAGAGTTTATAATCTAATCCAAAACCTTCTACCGTATTGTAAAAAACAGAACTAACTACCGAACTCAAATTATAATACTCCTTTTTATAACGATTGCGCCAGTTATAACCGCTAATTAGAAAAGATACGGGTTTGAACTTATTGTACACCCTATCCAACGAATCCAGGTAAGCTTTAGATTCGCGTTTAGCAGCCAGAGCTTCCTTTTTATGGTAATCGCGTAGTTCTTCCTCGGTTAAGGGAATGGGGCGGGTTTGCTGCCAGTAAGTCGAATCTTTTTTATTCACCTCCCGGCTAATATGCAATACTTCGGCAAAGTCCTTTTTATTAAGCTGCGGAGAAAGATCATAGTTTTTATAAAGGGCAATAAAATATCCGCCAAAGCGGAAACCAAAAGCACCGCCGGTAAAGTCAAAGCGCACCGAAGAAGGCATCCAAACCTTCTCTCCTACCGGGAAAAACTGCTGATTGATTTTTAAGGTATCCACAAAGTTCAAATTGGCTTCTTTGCTGAGGTATAAATCCAGGCTATGAATGCGCCAGCTATCTTCCAGAATATAGATATTCCCCCGAAAAACCGGATCAGCAGATCGCCGGGGAATCACCTGTATTTTATTGACCAATTGCCCGTTTTCCATACTGGCGCCCAGCAATTTGTAGGTATAATAAAAAAGGGCGTTCTCGGCAATGGGCGAAATAAAAGGCCGATTGCCTAAACCTTCCCATTCCAGCATATTTTCATAAAAATTCACCCGCATATCAGAAGCCCGGTTAAAGCTAAATGCCCGGTTGCTGCCCGATGTTTTGGAAGCAATCATCTCCTCCTTAAACTTATCGGGCTGCATAAAACTTAATTTAGATTCAGATTCAGACAGATAAAGAATTCCCTGCCGGTTAGAATCCAGGCCAATTTCTTTTCCCATTTTCTCCACATCACGGCCCAGAAACTTTTTAGGGGCAGCCAGCATTCTCTGTAAACCTTTAATATAAACCTCGGCTGTATAAGCCTGCACTTCATGGAGGTGATTTTTACGCTGACGAATGGCTTTGCGGATAATGGAAAAAGCCGGATCTTCGCCGCCGGCCTGTATCACCGCGTCTTTTAATTCATAAACCTCAGCCTGCAAACTTATATTTAACAATTGATTGGAAACAATCTCAATTTGCCGGCTTTGGGTATGATAGCCAATGGCCTTAAAAACCACTTCATATTTACCTGCGGGAGTATTCAATGCATATTCGCCTTCGCTATTGGCGGAGGTTCCCTTAGAAGTATTTTTCAGGTACACACTCACAAAAGGCACCGCTTGTCCCTGGCTATCGGTTATTTTCCCATGAATAATATGCTGGGGGAAAACTTTAAATGCACAAAGAAAGAAAATCAGGCAAGTACAAACTAATCTCATACGGAGGCTTTTTAGGGTAAAGATGTAAATTATCTGCAGAAGAAATAACCACCACTGCGTTAAAAACTGTTAAAGATTTACCCAAATCTGATTTTAAAAAGACATCGGATTCTGAAGAATTGTTAATTTTACAGCTTAACCTAACATGTTATGTACAAAACCTTACAACCGGTCTTACAAAAAGAGTTAGAAGAGATCGAAAAAGCAGGACTATATAAAAAAGAGCGTATCATCATCAGCCCGCAAGGAGCCGACATTGAAGTGCTGGGCGGACAGGATGTAATTAACTTCTGCGCTAATAATTACCTGGGCCTTTCCTCGCACCCCAAAGTAATAGAAGCCGCTAAACATGCTATTGATACCCATGGTTATGGCATGTCGTCAGTACGTTTTATTTGCGGAACCCAGGATATTCACAAAGAATTAGAACAAAAAATATCCAAATTTCTAGGAACCGAGGACACCATTTTATATGCTGCCGCTTTTGATGCCAATGGTGGTGTTTTTGAACCTCTGTTCAACGAGCAGGACGCTATTATTTCGGATGCTTTAAACCATGCTTCCATCATTGATGGCGTTCGCTTATGTAAAGCTCAGCGTTACCGGTACAACCATGACGACATGGCCGATCTGGAGGAAAAATTAAAAGAAACCCAGCACCTTCGTCATCGCATTATTGTAACCGATGGCGCCTTTTCTATGGACGGAACCATTGCTCAACTGGATAAAATTTGCGATCTGGCTGATAAATACCAAGCTCTGGTGATGTCTGATGAATGCCATTGTTCTGGTTTTCTGGGCAAAACCGGTCGCGGCGCCCATGAATACCGCAATGTAATGGGCCGTGTAGATATCATTACCGGAACCTTAGGAAAAGCCCTGGGCGGCGCTTCGGGTGGTTTTACTTCCGGGCCAAAAGAGGTTATTGACATGCTTCGTCAGCGCTCCAGACCGTATTTATTTTCCAACACCCTGGCTCCTTCTATTGTGGGGGCATCTATTGCCGTTCTGGATATGTTAAGTGAGACAACCGAACTTCGCGATAAGCTGGAAAATAACACGCAATATTTCCGCCAAAAAATGACTGAAGCGGGTTTTGACATTAAACCAGGCGTTCATCCCATTGTGCCCATTATGTTGTACGACGCCAAATTAGCACAGGATTTTGC
>DASQIU010000121.1:0-4272 GCA_035631395.1 Daejeonella sp.
TAACTAATTATCACTAATCAAAAATCTAATAAAATTAGTATTTCCCTGCAAAATGCGGGGAATTCGGAAATTCTTGCTATTCGTGTCTATTGATATTTTTAACCCAATTAGTAAGCCAGAAGGGCTTCTTTTACTTTTTGCATCAACCACATAGGTGTAGAAGTGGCTCCACATATCCCAACCTGATCATTCGGGTTGAACATATCGGGATTAAGCTCTTCGGGCTTGGAAATAAAGTATGTATTGGGATTGTATTGGCGGCACACCTCGTAAAGCACTTTGCCATTGGATGATTTACGACCGGACACAAACACGATTTTATCAAAGTTTTTCACAAAATTCCGCAAATCATCGTAGCGGTTAGAAACCTGGCGGCAAATGGTATCGTTGGCCTTTACATCATAACCGCGGCTAATTAAGTTGTCTTTAATCTGATAAAATTTATCGGTGCTTTTGGTGGTTTGGCTGTATAAAGTGAATTTATTGGGCAGATCTACGTCTTCCAGTTCGGCAATATCCTGAAAAACCAATGCTTCATTATTTGTTTGACCCTGCAACCCGATCACTTCGGCATGGCCATGTTTACCAAATATGAGGATCTTTTCTTTCGAATCGTATGAATTTTTAATCCGATTTTGCAGTTTCAAAACTACCGGGCAGGAAGCGTCAATAAGGGTAATATTATTTTCGAGGGCAATTTTATACGTTTCGGGCGCTTCGCCATGAGCCCGGATCAACACTTTTTGGTTTTTCAGATCTTTAAGCTGGTCGTGGCTGATAATACGAAGTCCTTTTAGCTTTAAGCGCTCAACTTCCTCGTCGTTATGAACTATATCGCCCAGGCAATATAAGCAACCTTCTTCATCCAAAATATCTTCGGCCATATCAATGGCATAAACCACTCCAAAACAAAAACCTGAATCCCGATCTATAGATACCTGAAGATTATAACTCATATCGATGCCCTTTCTCTAAGCTTTTTGAAAACTTTCATCACAAAAATACAAAATTGTTTTTCAGAAAGCTCATAAATTCAATGACCTAAAATATTGAGAACCTAAATCCAACAAAACAACAGCTCCTATTTTTTGAGATTTTAACTATCTTAATCGCTCAAAAATATGAATATGCAAAATCCCTGCTCCCGGCTCTTCGTTTTTTTACTGCTGCTTATTAGCACCGGCGCTTTTTCACAAAACCATGAGAAGCCTAACAGCCTGCAAATACAAATGGAAGGCGGTTTTTTAATTCCAACCGGTAAAGAATATGCTTACAGATTTAGAGCTATTGGCAGCAAATACCTTCTTTCAAATTTATCATTGGGGGTGGGTTTGGGTACTGATAACTATCATTTTAATTCGGGCAGTGTTTTTAAAGGCGTTTATAATACCGCACCGATATTTGCCGATTCCCGCTATTATTTCATCAGTCAAATGAGTTCACCGTTTGTCTTTGGGAATCTGGGATATGCTTTAAAAATCAATCGCAATTTCAGACAAGGAACCATGGCGGCTGTAGGGGCCGGATATAAGTTTACGTCAGCAGGCAAAAGCTCTTTCAGCCTCTCAGGCGGATATAATTTCCAGAATATTGAGGCTGGCGGGACCGTTTTAAACCACCAGATCAATACCGTTAGTATTAATTTAGGATTGATACTATAAGAAAATCGTCATCAAAGATCATTATCATGAAGTTTAAACTTTATTTGTTTTTAATTTTATCCTTGCTCTTTAGCAGCATCAATACTTTTGCCATAAACCCCTCAAGAGATTATGTAATTACCCCTGATAGTCTTAAAATTCCGCATACACAGCAGTTTATCAATAGCACTTCAAATACCCAGTTAAACTCCTGGTCATTTATACACTCAGATGCATCTAAGCCATTGATTATAATTTCGTATGGAGATTCGGGGAATATGAGCGGGGTACTCTTTCAAGCAAGAGCTCTATTTGAGGCCGGATACAATGTAGTTACCTACGATTATCGAGGTTTTGGAAAAAGCTCTGATTTCAACATGAATAAGGATCAATTGTATTATAATGAGTTTAAACAAGATCTATCTGCTGTAATCCGGTACAGTAAACATGCTTATCATCCCCAGAAAATTTATCTCTTTGGCTTATCCATGGGATCCATGATATCCATGCTGGTTTCTGAAAAAGAAAAAGTAGATGGATTGATTCTGGATTCTTTTGTAACTAATCCTTTTGCAATCAAGGATAGAGTTGAGAAAATGAAGAACAGACAACTTGTTTTGCCAAAAGGCGCAGCTGAGTTTTCTAAAAAAAGCAAACAAAGCAAATTACCAATATTAATATTTCAAGGGGCTGAAGACTTGTTTACAACCGTTAAGGATGCCGAAGAATATAAATTGGCCAATAGCAATGCAAAAATCATAAGTTGCGATTGCAATCATTTACAATCATTTTATAAAATGACCAAGCAAACTCTTGGTGATCTTTATGTCCAGGAGATAGCTGCATTTACCAATCTTAAGTAGGAATAAGGTTTAGGAAGACTAAGGATTAATAGCCTTGCTTATCCAAAATCATATTAATCCTCTTAATCCCAAAAATCCTGGTTCAGACATTTTTTTCTAAAAAACTTGCATCGTTAAAAACATTTATCGTAATATTGCGATATTAAAATTAAACTTATGGGAGCCACTAAGACCGAGCATTTTACCGATCAGCAAAACCAAATGGCCACCTTGGCCAAAGCGCTGGGGCATCCGGCAAGAGTTGCCATTATGGAGCATTTATTGAAAGTGAATGCCTGTATTTGCGGCGATATTGTCAATGAACTTCCATTGGCACAGCCCACCGTTTCCCAACATTTAAAGGAACTCAAAAACGCGGGCTTGATAAAAGGAAACATCGAGGGCAATACCATTTGTTATTGTATCGATGAAAAGGCGATTCAGGTGCTGAAGAACTATTTCAGCGACCTGTGCAGCGTATTGGAACAGAAAAATAATTGTTGCTAACCTATAAAACCCATCAAAATGAAATTATCGGATATAAAGGGCATTTTGCCAAACTTAGAGAATGTCGAATTTCAATTAGAAAACGGAACTTTTGTTCCTGAATATTTCCACGTAACCGAAATTGGCCTGGTACAGAAACATTTTATTGATTGTGGCGGAACTATCCGGAACGAAAAAACCGTGAATTTCCAGCTTTGGAATGCCGACGATTATGAGCATCGGTTAAAGCCCATGAAACTGCTGCACACCATTCAACTTTCGGAAGAAAAACTAGGCATCGGGGATTATGAAATAGAGGTAGAATACCAAAGCGATACCATTGGTAAATATGCTTTGGATTTTAATGGGAAAAACTTTGTGCTGAAAAACAAAACTACAGCTTGCCTGGCACAAGAGGCTTGTGGCATCCCTCAGCAAAAACCAAAAGTAAATTTAGGCCAGATTTCTACTTGCAGCCCAAATTCTGGCTGCTGTTAGTTTATGAAAGAAAAGCTAATCAAATACCGAAAACCATTGATTATTACCACCTCGGTAGTGGTGTTGCAACTTATTTTTGGCTTTGATCCAAAGTTTTTCATTATCAACCTGATTTGGTTACTAGTTTAATATGGATAAAAAGAAAATATTAGTGCTTTGCACCGGAAACAGTTGCAGGAGCCAAATGGCGGAAGCTTATTTGAGGCATTTTGCCGGCAACAAAGCCGAAATTTACAGTGCCGGAATTGAAACACATGGGGTTAACCCCAGAGCCATTATTACCATGGCAGAAGACCATATTGACATTTCTAAGCACAGCTCAAACAATATAGACGAATACCGGAACATTGACTTTGATTTTGTGATTACCGTTTGCGATAATGCGAAAGAACGCTGCCCATTTTTCCCCACAAAAGCAAAAAAGTTTCATCAGAACTTCCCAGATCCTGCAAAAGCTACGGGTACAGAAGAACAAATAACTGAAGAGTTCAGGCAGGTAAGGCAACTCATTAAAGCATATTGCCAAGAGTTTGTGAGGGATAATTTTTAAAAATGTTTATAAAGACCTCACAGGTTTCAAAAACCTGTGAGGGTCTGGGATAACAAGGCTAAAAACGGTAAAATTTGCCGTTTTTAAAGTCTATGTTATTTATGCTCAATAACAAATTCATGAAGTGGCTTGCGTACTTTCTTCAGGTTCACCAGCCAGTCGCCTTCTTCGCTTCTGTAGCCTAAAGCTAAAATTGTAGTGCTGCGCAGGCCTTTTGCCGGCAAGCCCAACAATTCATCCAATTGTGCCGAAACAA
>DASQIU010000122.1:0-39336 GCA_035631395.1 Daejeonella sp.
ATAACCTGGGAGGTCTTTTTGCGTAATTAGAAAAATCGTTCCATTTTTTTGGCATGTTAGCCATTAACTAATACCTGTTTTTTTAGAAAGAAAGGCTATTACAAATCGGTACCGATAGCCCCGCTTTCCGTTCCAAATCCTCTTTCCGCTACGCTTCATTCCGGGTTTTCCACTACAATCGGGTTTGGATTTTATGGTAGAGCTCTACGGTTTCAAAAACCTGTGAGGTCTTTCAGTATTTCTGTTTAGGCTATATGTAATGAAGCCATGTTTAAAAAAATTAAATGGATATGTTAATTAAATTCGAATAATTAATGTTTATTCAGATCAAAAAAATAAAGTGATTGAGCAATCTTTCAGACGCCTAACTTTTTTCGTTTATAGAAAAAAGTATTTCATCCAACTGCTGCTATTTTATATTGCAACCTGGTGTTTGACACTTATTTTTTTTCCGTTAATGTATATGTCAAACCTCCTTTTAGGAAATTCGGATTCAGGTCCTGACATGAAAAACTGGTTTATAGTTATTATAGTTGCCCCAATAGTTGAAACTTTTATTAATCAATTTGGCGTTTTCAGAATTTTCAACAGAATTAAAATAACCCAGGGTAAACAAGGTTGGATAATTCTAATATCTGCTTCCATCTTTGGTTTAACTCATACTTATAGCCTAAGCTATATGATATTCGGTTTTTCTATGGGAATTGTGCTTGCTTATATTTATTATCTATTTCACCACACACCTCTCAAGGCTTTTTGGACAACAGCTCTGATACATAGTTTCCGGAATCTGACTGCTGCAGTATTACTGGCATTATTTGCATAAAACTCATATTAACCTCTGTCTCTACGAATTCAGAATTGACATTAGCTGGTTCGTGGGTTTTCTAAATAGCTGTTAGCAAAACATTCGCTAAAATTCAATAGCTAAACCCTCAATATATTTACCTAAGATATACCCGCTGGAAAATAATTCTATTTCAGTTAAAAAAATTAACGTCCTTTTAACAAAATTTGCTGCAACTTATTTAGATTTTTGAGCGTCATATGACAACAAATAATCAATCATGAAACCAATTTTCCTTTTTATAAGCTTCAATATTTTTTGTTTTCTTTTTTGTGAAGCGCAGATTGTAAGCCAGCCCGTAAAAACAACAACGGCTGTCCGCGTGGACAAAGCCCCTAAAATTGATGGGGTATTAGACGATGAAGTTTGGAAAAATGTTCCGGTAGCCGGAGTTTTTACCGAGCTCAGACCGGTATCTGGTCGTGTAGAAAAAAGCAATCAAAAAACCGAAGTTAAAATTATATATGATAATACGGCCATTTATGTGGCTGCCCGGATGTATGATTCCAATCCGGATAGCATCGCCCGTGAACTGGCCCCTCGTGATCAGGTGGGCAATGCCGACTTTTTCGGGATCGTTTTTGACACCTATCGGGATAAACTGAATGGCAATGGTTTCTTTGTAACGGCGGCCGGATCGCAGTTTGACGCCAAGTACTCAAACAGCGGCAATGAAGACCCGCAATGGAATGCCGTATGGCAAAGTGAAGTTAAAATTGACAAGGAAGGCTGGACCGCCGAGTTGAAAATCCCTTATTCAGCACTTCGTTTTTCGGATAAAGAGGTTCAAATCTGGGGCCTTAACATGATCCGGAAAAGACAAAAAGCACAACAGCAACTTTTCTGGAACCCCATCGATCCGAATGCCAACGGGTTTATCAATCAAGGTGGCGAACTTTTGGGAATCTCTAATGTGAAAGCGCCTATGCGCTTATCCTTTTCGCCCTATGTTTCCACTTATATGAACCATTATCCTTATAACCAGCCGGGCATAAAAAATACCACCGGTTCTTTTAACGGGGGGATGGATATTAAGTACGGCATTAACCAAAGTTTTACCTTGGATATGACCCTGATCCCTGATTTTGGGCAGGTTCAATCAGACAAACAGGTTTTAAACTTATCTCCCTTTGAAGTACAGTATAATGAAAACCGCCAATTCTTTACCGAAGGTACCGAGATGTTCAGCAAAGGAGATCTGTTCTACTCCAGACGCATTGGTGCTAATCCGGCTTATTTGGGCTCAGTGCAAACTTCGTC
Organism: Daejeonella sp.; assembly: GCA_035631395.1. Taxonomy (GTDB): domain Bacteria; phylum Bacteroidota; class Bacteroidia; order Sphingobacteriales; family Sphingobacteriaceae; genus Daejeonella. Next base: position 2,108 of record DASQIU010000122.1, read on the forward strand.
CGGTGAAACAGTGGTTGATTTTCCGACAGAAAGCAAACTGCTAAACGCCACCAAAATATCAGGCAGAACCGCCGGCGGATTGGGCATTGGGTTCTTTAATGCAGTGACTAATCGTATGCAGGCCACTGTAGAAGACGCTCTGGGCAACAGGCGTTTGGTAAAAACCCAGCCGCTTACTAATTACAATATCCTGGTTTTAGATCAGACTTTGAAAAATAATTCATCGCTTAGTTTTATCAATACCAGTGTGCTGCGCCAGGGTCCGGCTTATAATGCCAATGTTTCGGCCCTTGATTTTAGCCTGAATGACAAAAAAAATGTCTGGAATATCAGCGGTACAGGCCGTTTAAGCCACCTCACTGCCGGTTTGGATGATGAGGCTTCTACCGGCTATAGTTATGATTTAAGTGCAGGTAAACAAAGCGGAAAGTTTGTTTATAATTTCACACAGCGGGTGGCCAATGATCAGTATAACCCCAATGATTTGGGAATACAGTCGAATAATAACTATTTCAATAATATAATCTTTGGCGAGGTTAACCTATATAAAGGCACTAAAGTTTATAACCGGCTAAGTGCCTTTATGAGACTTAGGTACTCAGAGCGGTATAAACCACGAGCTTATCAAAGTGTAAACTTTTCGTCGGGGATGTATATGCAGTTCAAAAATTTATGGTCTATGAATTGGAATATAGAAACGGAACCTGAAGGCAATGATTTTTATGAGGCTCGCAATGGCATGGTATTTAAAAAATCAGCTTTCACTTCTGGAGGGATGAATCTGAGTTCCAATTACTCCAAACGATACAGTGCTGGTGTTTATAGTTTTTTTAACAAGAAACAGCTTTTTGATGGAGTTGGCTATGATATGGGTTTTTACCAAAATTTCCGCATCAGCAACAAGTTTAAGATCAGTAATGAACTAGGCTACTCGCCACGCTATAATTATGCTGGCTGGGTAGGCAAGGTAAACGGGCAAACCATATTTTCAAGATTTGAGCGCCAAACCATCGAAAACTCTTTTGATGTGAATTATACCTTTAATACCAAGATGAACATTACCCTCAGCGCAAGGCATTACTGGTCTAACCGGCAGAATAAAGACTTTTACAAGTTATTGGCCGACGGACATTTGGAGCCTATCAGTGGCGTGACCAATACCTACGATCGTAACTTTAATACCTTTAACGTGGATATGAATTATACCTGGCGATTTGCTCCCGGAAGTGAGTTGAGCGTTGCCTGGAAAAAGGCTGCTTTAAGCAGTGAGAATGAGCTGGTAAAGGGATATGGTCAAAACCTGGACCATATATTCAATGCGCCGCAAAACAACAGCCTGTCGTTGAAGGTCCTGTATTATCTGGATTACTTGCAGTTGCGTAAAAAATAAGAATGATGAAATTTATGTGATGGATTGCAAAATATCGCGTCTATTCATGAGAAAGATTTTTGATTAGGTTTAGTTCAGTAGGGATGCGATGTTTCGCATCCCTATTTGTTTTTATGAGGGTGTTTATATTATGCTTCTATGTTTTTTCCTGTTGGAAATCTTTTGTTTCTCTGTTTGGGCATAGAGACAAGGCATGCCTTGTCTCTACCAGGTATGATAAAACCAAAATGGGGTGCTGTCGTTCCTTAGATGAAATAGCCATTGATATGATGCACCTGGAGTAGAAACCGATGGCTTATTTAAAAGAAATTGTGGAATAATGGCAAACGATAAATTTCAAAATAAATACAGGATCTCATCGGCCCGATTACAAAGTTGGGATTATGCCAGCGATGGCGCCTATTTTATTACCATTTGCACCAAAGAAAGAATGAATTATTTTGGCGAAATAGAAAAAGGGAAAATGAAATTTTCGCCCATAGGCGCCATTGCCGACGTGTTATGGTGCGAAATAGAAAATCACGCCAAAAATGTGGAATTGGGCCATTTTGTGGTAATGCCCAATCATGTTCACGGAATCATTTTATTGAACGGCAATGGCAGCGGAACGAATGGCGCATATGATTTAAACCATACAAACGATGTAGAGACAAGGCAACCACCCCTCAGAACCATAGGGATACAAAGATTCCAAAATCAGGGCAAAAATTCTGTATCATCTATTATTGGCGGATATAAATCGGCCGTTACCAAACATGCCAATCGCCTAGGATTTGAATTCGGGTGGCAATCCCGATTTTACGACCATATCATCCGCGATGCTCAATCATTTGAAAACATTTCGCATTACATTGTAAATAATCCAGACAACTGGGAGAAGGATAAATTCTGTGGATAAATAGAAACCTATCCTCTTTTATGGCTTCCTATTCTGTTCGAATGTCTTTATCGGTTCAATTTATACATTAAGCCCAGCGCCAGGGTTTGGCTGGCCTGGATACGGTTGGCGCTGTTGTTATCATAAAGGCCTACGCCGGTTAAAGAAACATTAATGAAGCGGTTAAAACGGGCGGTTAAGGCCAGATCTAAGCGATGATCTATTTTAGACAGGCGTTCATAGCTGGCGAACATGGCGTAACGGCCTTTCAGGTTAAGATTGGGCGCAATGCTCTTATCAATTTCACTAACTATTTGAAAAGCCAGGTCATTTCTGAAGGTTTTACCGGGCACTACCCCGAAGTTTTTGGGGTTGGTGCGGAACAGGTTGGTATCCAACACAAAAGTTTGGCGGGCGGTACCGGTACCTACCCGTACGTAGAAATATTTAACCGGTTTGTACTCCACCCCTACAGATTCTGTTAAATACCCCGGCGACATGAAACGCGATAAAAGTGTGGCAATTTCTTTTCCTTCTGCATTCTTGCTAAAGGAGAATCCTTCGTCAAATTGAGATTCGAAGTTCAGGGAGGCAAAGAAATCCCAGTTTTTAGAAATTTTCACACCTACTTTATTGTCCCAGAAAATGCGGTCGTTAAGTTTACGTTCCAGTTGGCCTTTATTTCTCAGCTTGCCGTATTGAAGCAAAATCTCCGAAGTGAAGTTCTTATCGCCTTTGGTATAATCAGTTTTGTAATTAACTACCGAGCCAAAAGCCAGGGAGTTAACTCCCCCGTTTTTCCAGTTATTGCTAAATGCTGCCTGGTTAAAATTCAGCCCAAAGGTGATCGAATTTCGCCAGTAATTTACCCGGATATCGATATCGGCAGATGGAAGCTCTACTTGTTCCAATAAAATGACGGATTTGCGTACGGGTAAGCTGTTTTTACGCGGAAATTGCTTTAGTTCTTTTAATAAAGTAGAATCAGCAACGGTGGTTTCCTGAGCATATAAACCGGTAAATGAAAATAATCCTATTAATAAAAGTAGAAATCGTATTCGCATAAGCATCCCACAAAGAAACCCTAAAAAATGAGGCTTTCAAAATTGTTTTTACGCAGACTTTTAGGTTTCGACAATAAAATTACCAGAAACTTTTCCAGGCCCAGAAGCTTCGTTGGTTTAAATAAGCTAAATCATGTTCATGATGATAAGCTTCACGCTCAAAAACAATATTTTGATAGGCCAGCTCATGGTTGCGATAATAGATCAGATTCAGGAGATAATTAATCAGGTAAAGCGTATAAAAAGGCAATATGAGCAATTCTAACTGCTGTTTCAGATGAATGCGCTCATGGTTGATAATTTCCGGGTTACCTTTTAATTGTTGTTCTTTAAGTAAAACGAATGGAAAAAGCGCCATCCCCATCCCGGCAACCGGAAGAAAGGGAGCATGGATGATAGGGCATTTCATGGTTTTGGAGTTTTTAATGGTGGCAAGCGGAATGCGGCCGGATTTTCTTTATAACGCTGATAACTGTTTTTAATAAATTCGATCAGTTGATAATCATTGGCTTCGATTACAAAATTGTACGAAGGGCGGTATTGCTGCATAAAATCAGTAAGCCCTTCTCCTTTTAATCCGGTTACGCTACTTACCAAACTGGCCGTATATCGATAGCTGATAATGGCTTCGTTATAATCACGTTCAATGATCTTTTGTAGTTCACGGGCATTGCGACCTTCCTTGCTCAATAAATTATAAATGGTGTTGATGCTTAAGCCAGAGCCACCGGTACCTTGGTTACTCCCGGGAGTGAAAATTTCTTTCACATTGCCTTTGGTATAGGCATCATGGTACTCCTTTTGGGTTTGCTTCAGTTTTTCCTGGGGAGATTTTAAAGTATCCCGAACTGTTACCTCGCGGAGCTGGATGGTAGTGCGCTTCAGGTAAAATAGTACGGTATTTTGAACACCAACACTTACTGTATCTACCGAATAACCCTGTAAAGCGGCCACCAGAATATCACCCTGGCTGGCTGTGGCGCTAAACTCGCCCTTGCTATTGTTGTAAAAACCCTTGCTGGTGTTTACATTATAAATGTATACCCGGGCTAATCTCTGCTTGGTGTCTTTGTCAAAAACTATGCCTTGAATAGCTTTTTCTTGAGCAAATAGTTTGCCGCTTAGCAGAAAAACAGGAAGCAATATATACAGAATATTTTTCAAGGAGATCAGGGTTTTCATTCGCAATTTGCTTCTATCTATTAGCCATATCCATGCCGTTTGCACCAGGAGATTTGCAATAAAGCTAAATTAAAATTGCTTCAATGTTCTCTTTTTAACAATCCTTAACATTTAAATGTTGATGGTTTAAAGCTTAATCTCCGGTACTTTTATTTAGAAACCAATAGTAATTGGCCCAAATACAGGTCTTCTTTTTGCAGGTTGTTTAATATTTTAACGTCTTCTACCGTTAGATTAAACTGGCGGGCCACAGAAAATAAAGTATCGCCTTTTTTTACCTCGTAAATTTTCATGGCCACAGCGGGTTTAGCCTGAGCTTCCTGTCTGTCTTTCGGGGCATTTTCAACAATTTCGGCCAGAACTTTTTCTTCTCGTTTTACTTTTTCGCTAAACGATTCCGGCTTGTCAAACTGATTCAGGTTATAGCGTTCAATCAGGCTGATGAGTAGTTCGGGATAACGCGGGTTGGTAGCATAACCGGCCTCTTTTAGCCCTCTGGCCCAGCCTTGATAATCATTTTTATCCAGCTCAAATAAAGCGGCGTAACGTTTACGTTTCAGAAATTCGGTATGGTCGCGGAAAGATTCTTCGGCTGTTTGATATACCCGGAAACAATCATCCACTTTATCATCATCTCTTAAAATAGTTGGCCCCTTCCATTCTGAATTACATTTAATGCCAAAGTGATTATTGGCTTCCCGGGCTAAAGTACTATTTCCATTTCCTGATTCCAGCAAGCCTTGAGCCAATTTAATGCTGGCCGGGATGCCCGATTTGTTCATTTCACTAATGGCAATATGTTTATAACGGTTAATGTAATCATCTGCCGAAGAGCGGTTAACCAGTTTGTTGTCGGTAAATACTTCTTTTACCTGGTTATTGGGTGCAGGCTGGCTAATTACGGCCGGTTTGTGCACACCGCAGGCGTACAATAAATTACTGGCAAGAAAAAGGATAAGTAAATTTTGTTTCATTCAATCTGGTTTGATAATCAAAGAGAGTATCTAAAAAGTTCCGTTGCCCGTTAGGCCCACGCCTCTACAAGCTCAGCGTAAGGGTTGCGTGTTCATACTTAGCTTGTCGAACCATGTAGGCCAAAAATACTTTTTTAGACACCCACAATTTTATGAATTAAATTTTAAGCTGCTGCCCGATTTTTAATTGGTCGCTTTTCAGATGATTCTTGCGTTTAATGGCTTGAACCGTTGTTTTATGCTTTTTGGCAATGCCACTTAACGTATCGCCATTTTTAACTTTATAGGTTTTTACCTGTGCAATATGCTTTTTAGCTGGGCTAGTTGTCGTTTTTTCAACAGGCGGCTCCACATAACCTTCAGGACGGTTATCGTACTCATACAGCCGGTATTTTTTGATCATGGCCAAAACCTGTCCAGCCCAAAGTTTGCTGGCCGCATAGCCTCCACGATTAATGCCTAATACCCAGCTCCGGTAATCGTAATCAGAGTATTTGCCAAATAAGTGACTGAACTGCTTGCGGGTGCTTAGCATCTCTATAAAGGCCTGATAAGATTCTTCGGGGGATTCAAAGTTTTTATAGGAAGAACGGAGCTTTTTACTGGTATTGCGTCCTTTTATCCCAAAATGGTTGTGTAAAAGGCGTGAAATTTTGCTGGTGCCGTTACCCGATTCGTGCATGGCGATGGCTAAAATAACGCTGGCCGGGGTGCCGTGGGTGTTCATGTGGCTAATGGCCAGATCTTTGTATTGTTCAATATAGCTTAATGCGTTGGCTTGATAACTGCCGGCTTGCTGTGCTACTGCTGAAGTGCTGATCCACAAAAGAAGTAGTACGGTAAGGAGTTTTCTCATGCTTATTTTTTTCGTATCACAAATAAACCATCGCGTACCGGAAGAATTAACTTCTCTACACGCTGGTCGTTATTTATCAACTCATTAAAATGTATAATGGCTGTGGTGTCTTTGTCGGGGTTCCCGGCAAGAACCTTGCCACTCCAGAGAACGTTATCTACTATAATGATTCCCCCCGGGCGCAGTTTATCTAAAACCAGGTTGAAATAAGTGGCATTGTTTTTTTTATCGGCATCAATAAACACCAGGTCCCAAACTTCATTTAAGGTAGGGATAATTTCCTGGGCATTGCCGCAATGAAGAGTGATTTGCTTGCTATAATCAGATTTCTGGAAGTTGGACAGCACCATTTCTTCTAGTTCCCGATTGATATCAATGGTGTGAATATGCCCCTGTTTGGCCAAACCTTCGGCCAGGCAAAGAGTGGCATAGCCGGTAAAGGTACCAACCTCAAGAATGCGTAAAGGCTGAAGCATTTTGCTGAGCATGCTGAGTAAACGGCCTTGATAATGGCCGGAAAGCATGCGTGGCAACAATACCTTGAGATGTGTTTCCCGGTCGATCTGTTTAAGCAAATCGCTCTCGGGTTCACAGTGACGATCCAGGTAGTTTGTAAGTTTATCGCTTAGTAACTCCATGGGGCAAAGATAGTAATTTTTGATTTTCAGGTATTTTGATGAAAAATCACGCTGATTTTATCTCAAAAAGCTTCTTTTTTCCAAGTACGACTGTAGAATAATGGTAGCCGAAATGGTATCGATGCGCTCCTTATTTTGGCGGTCTGAGCGTTTTAAGCCACTTTGGGCAATAGTTGCCGAAGCCATTTTGGAAGTAAAGCGCTCATCGATGGTTTCTACCGGTATGTGCGGGAAATTTTTCTTCAGCAAAGTGATAAACCCTTTAACCTGTTGGGCAGACTGCGATGGGGAACCGTCCATTTGACGTGGTTCTCCGACTATAAAAAGCTCCACCTGTTCAGCCGCTAAATATTTTTTTAGATAAGCTATGACATCTTTAGGATGAATGGTTTCCAGCCCGGTTGCAATAATTTGCAAAGGGTCGGTAACGGCAATACCCATCCGTTTGGTGCCATAATCAAAAGCCATAATGCGCATATCAGGTGATTTTTTTCAGAATACAAAGCTAAGAGGATTTTCAATCTTAATTTATTCATGGTCATAAAAATGGGGTAACCCCTCAGTTAAGTACTTTTTTCTTATTTTGGCTCCATGCAGTTCAGTGATATCATCGGCCAGGAAGAAGTTAAGCGGCATTTAGTTCAAACCGTTCATGAAAACCGGGTAAGCCATGCGCAATTATTTCTGGGGCCCGCGGGTTCCGGTAGTTTGGCGCTTGCATTGGCTTATGCGCAGTTTGTTTCCTGCCAGGATCGTCAGGCTCAGGATAGTTGCGGAGCTTGTGCCTCCTGCCGTAAATACCAGAAACTGATCCATCCGGATCTGCATTTCTCTTACCCTTTCTTCGCAAAACACAAGGAGGATACGGCCCTGAATTTTTTACCGCAATGGCGGGAAGCTTTCCTGGCAAATCCTTATTTAAACCTGGAAGAATGGCGCAATCAACTGGATGCCGAGAATAAACAAGCCAATATCAATATTGCCGAGTGCCACCAGATCATTCAAAAGCTGAGCTTAAAACCTTTTGAGGCCGAGTATAAGGTGTTGATCATGTGGTTGCCCGAGTTTTTGGACAAAGAGGGAAACACCCTGCTGAAAATTATTGAAGAACCGCCGCAAAAAACCTTGTTCCTGTTGGTAGCAGAGAACCAGGACCAGATACTGAATACCATTTTATCCAGAACCCAACTGGTAAAGATTCCCCGTTTAAGAGACGAGGAAATAGCTTCTTTTTTAATGCTGAAAAAAGGGGCGTCGGAAAATAAGGCCCTGCAACTGGCTTATTTGAGCGAAGGAAATTTACAGGCTGCATTAAGTTTTCTGAAAGAAGATGAAAATGATAATTTCAAGCTTTTCTCAGAATGGACGCGCCTTACTTTTGCCGATAAGGGGATACAGATAACCGAATTTGTAGAAAGAGCCGCTAAATTGGGCCGTGAAAATCAAAAAAACTTCCTGCGTTACAGCATCAATCTCATTCGCGAAAGCGTCATGATCTTGTCGGGCGCTTCGGATTTGGTACATTTACCAGAAGCCGAGCTGGATTTCATTAGCAATTTTAGCCGTTTTATGGATCTGGCTAAGGCCGAAGCCATTAGCCGGGTATTGGAAGAGGCGCATTTCCATGTGGAGCGTAATGCTAATCCAAAAATCTTATTTTTAGATGTATCTTTGCAATTGGTTAAAATTTTAAAGTTTAATACGCTCCCGCAAGGGACTCAATATATATATTCTTAACTATGGGATGTGGAAGTTGCTCATCAGGTGGCGGTTGCGCCCCTGCCGGCTGCAAAAGTAATGGCTCATGCCTTACCAATGGATGCAGCAAATTAGATGTTTACGACTGGCTTGCCCACATGGACATGCCATCCAATTATAAGCCTTTTGATATCATTGAGATTAAGTTTAAAGGTTCCCGCAAGGAATTTTTTCTCAATGTAGATAACCTATACCTCGAAAATGGAGAGTTGGTGGCCGTAGAAGCCGCTACCGGCGGATATGATATTGGCCATGTGTCTTTAACCGGGGAACTGGTGCGGATGCAGCTCAAAAAGCGCAATGTTCGCCAAGACGATGTGGTAAAGAAGATCTACCGCAAAGCCACTCCGGCCGATGTGGACAAATGGAAATTAGCCAAGGAAGCCGAGTTTGAAACCATGCATAAAGCCCGTGTTTTAGCTAAAGAGCTGGGCCTGGCCATGAAATTAAGCGATGTAGATTATCAGGGCGATAAAACCAAGGCTACTTTTTATTATACTGCCGAGGGCCGGGTAGATTTCAGAGAACTGATCAAGCGGATGGCCGAAACTTTCCGGATCCGGATTGAAATGCGGCAAATAGGCATGCGCCAGGAAGCCAGCCGCTTAGGTGGAATTGGTTCCTGCGGACGCGAGCTTTGCTGCGCCACCTGGCTTACGGATTTTAAAACCGTTTCTACCGCTGCTGCCCGTTATCAAAATCTTTCTTTAAATACCCTGAAACTGGCCGGACAGTGCGGCAAGCTGAAATGCTGCCTGAACTATGAGCTGGATACCTATATGGATGCTTTAAAAGACATCCCCGATAGGGTAGAAAAGCTGGAAACCGGAAAAGGTACCGCCCGGCTTCAGAAAACCGATATCTTTAAAAAGCTGATGTGGTTCAGTTATCCGAATGATGAAAACTGGATCCCGCTGGAAATAGAGCGGGTTAAAGAAATTCAGCAAATGAATAAAGAAGGCATACAACCTGATGACCTGAAAGAAGAAGCTGTTGAGATTGAAAAACCGGTTATTGAAAAGGTATTGGATTATGAAAATGTGGTTGGACAGGATAGTTTAACCCGTCTGGATGAGAAATCTACCCGTCGTAAGAAAGGCCGTAGCCGGAGTAAAGGTAAACAACAGCCTCAAAACGCGGCGGCAACTCAGCCAACTCCTGCGGTTAAACAGCAAAATGCTAAAAAAGCGGCTCCAAAGAAGCCTGATCAGCAGGCACAAGCTGGCGAATCAGGTTCAGGTAATCGTCCGGCGGGAGGAAATAATAACCGGAACCGTCGCCGGAACCGTAATCAGAATCGACCAAAATCAGCGGAATAATGTTCAGAAAGGCACGTTTTTTTTTATTGGCCATTGGCTTAAGCACAGCACTGATTTCTTGCCGTGATAGCAATACGCTTGTGGACACCAACCAGGAAATTATGGGTCGCAATTGGGGCTATGATAATAAAATTAGAGTTCCGGTTCAAATTCAGGACGAACAAAAATCCTACAATATTTATTTGAACTTACGTCATTCGGCCGAGTATAAATACTCCAATATTTTTGTGCTGTTGCACATAAAAGGCCCGGATGGGAAGCTGATCACCGAGCGAAAAGAGTTTAAACTGGCCGAGCCGAATGGGGAATGGGTAGGCAAAGGATCTGGCAATATGTACAGCTACCAGTTGTTGTTTAAAAAAGGGTACCGCTTTTTAGAAAAAGGAACCTATTCTATTGAAATTGAGCAAAATATGCGGGATAATCCCTTGCGGGAAATAACCGATATCGGGCTTAGAGTTGAAAATGCATCCGAATAATGAAATCTATTGACCGTTTTTTGCTGAGCAGTTTTTTTGTTTATTTCTCGCTCTGTTTGTTTTTCTTCTGCGCCATTTCGGTTATTGTACTGGATGTTCGTAATCCCTTTTCCATGTTTTCCATGTTTTGTGGGATCATCCTTTTCGTGCTGATGCAGCGCCGTAAATGGCTGCTGAAAAAATCTTCCAAGGCTTAAACTTCTACCGGCTCATTTTTATAGCTCAGATTTTCTAAAGGACTGTCAACCATTTTTTTGTTGGGGATAATTACCCGGGTATTATCGGCTGTCCTTAGCCAGGTGCTTCTAAAGCCCACCTTTTCAATACGGCCTTCAAATTTGTCCAGGCGAACCAAATCGCCCACTATAAATGGTTTGTCGGCAAAAATGGTAAAGGATCCAAGCAGGTTTTGCAGGGTATCCTGTGCAGCCAAAGCTACCGCGATACCTCCAATACCCAAACCGGCAATAATGGTGGCTACATTGAGGTTAAATACGGTTCCCATGACCACAAAAATCCCGAAAATAATGGTGGTGATCTTAGATAATTCTTTGATAAAAGGGATCAGCTGATCTTCGGTTCTGGATTGATTTTGCGATGCCCGGTACATAAAGGCATAGGCCACAAAATCAATAATACGCAGCACTATCCAGAAAACGGAAACGATAAACAGGAATAAAAAGATCTTATCAATTACCTGGATCAGGCTAACCTCATAATTGGAAACTGCCTTATCTACTGTGATCTGGCGGGTAAAAATAACTTCATGCAATGGGTAGTTTAACTGGTTTATGGCCAGGTAAACTACCATCAATAGCAATAAAAGTTCTATAGGTCTTAATAATAATCTGACAAAAACCTTTGGGTCGGCATGATTGCCGATGCGGGTAAACAGGCGATAAAAGAGTTTGCTCAACAGACGGGAAAATACCCGTTTAAACGCGATGCCAATGGTTAAAATGCTTCCAAACAGCACGTAGCTTAAAATGGTGTTCCCACCGATGATATGACTCAAAAACCCTGTATCCATGATTAAATTAGTTGTTGTAAGGCTATTTCAAAAGCTGTTTTAGATACTCCGGTTTTCAGGGCCGATTTTTGATGCACCTTGCCGATAGCCTCTTCAATAACTTTTGAAACATCGGCAAAGATGGCCGCATCGGTAATCTCCACATGAGGTTCCATTAAGTAGGCAAAAACCCGGGCCATACCACAATTAGAGAGGAAATCAGGAATCACACTCAGGTTATTATCGGCATACTCCATGATAGGACCAAAAAATATCTCCGGATCGGCAAAAGGAACATTGGCGCCAGAAGCGATCACTTCCAGTCCGGCCTGAAGTAAACTTTTAACCTGCTCTTCAGAAACTAATCTGGAGGCAGCTGCCGGAACAAAAATTTCGGCCGGCGTATTCCAGATCTGCTGGTTAATTTGCTCAAAAGGGATCAGGTTTTCGGCCGACAGGGTATTGCCTTTACGGTTCAGGAATAAAGTTCTAATCTCCTCAAAGCTGAAACCTTCAGGTTTTAACAAGCCGCCTACGCGGTCTATAATACCTACAATTTTTACGCCTTGCTGAGCCAGGTAAAAAGCAGCGGCAGCGCCTACATTGCCCCAACCTTGGATCAGGGCCCGTTTCCCACGGAGATCTGTACCATTAAACTGCTGATAAAAGTGTTTTACAGATTCTGAAACTCCGTAACCGGTGATCATATCGGCTACTACATAATGGCGACTTACATCCGGAGAAAAAGTTTCGTTATCTATAACTTTAGAGACGCCTTTGCGCAATTGGCCAATTTGAAGAATACGGTCACTCTCGCGGGCATGATAATGTCCATTGATCACTCCCTCTTGCGGATGCCATAATCCGAAGCTTTCAGTAATTGGAATTACTTCATGGATCTCATCTACATTTAGATCTCCGCCGGTGCCATAATAGCTTTTTAGAAGGGGCATTACCGCTTTGTACCAGCGCTCCAATACGCCGCGCTTCCGCGGATCAGCCGGATCAAAGTTAATACCCGATTTAGCTCCGCCAATTGGAGGACCAGCAACGGTAAATTTGATCTCCATGGTTTTGGCCAGAGATTCTACTTCCCGTTTATCCAGGCCTTTGCGCATCCGGGTGCCGCCGCCGGCCGCTCCGCCGCGTAAAGAGTTGATCACCACCCAACCTTCAGCCTCTGTTTCGGCATCTTTCCACTCAAAAACCACTTCGGGTCTTTTCTCTTCAAATCGTTTTAACAGTTCTTTCATCTGATTTTGTTAAGCCTTCTTAGAATTTAGAAGGCTGGGTTTTAAACAAAAAAACCTCCCCGATAATGATCTGGGAGGCTAAAAAAATATTTATAAGATTATTTTCTTCTGCTTTTGATACGAGCAGCTTTACCAGTAAGCTCGCGTAAATAGAATAATTTCGCTCTGCGTACTTTTCCGTAGCTGTTTACTTCAATTTTTTCAATGGCTGGAGAGTTGATAGGGAAGATACGCTCCACACCTACTCCGTTAGACATTTTACGCACAGTGAATGTTTCATTAGCACCCACACTGTTCCGCTGAATAACCACACCCTGATAAATCTGGATACGCTCTTTATTTCCTTCGCGAATCTTATAGTGAACGCTAATAGTATCGCCAGCTCTGAACGCAGGAAGGTCTTTTTTTACTACTGCCTGCTCTTCTACAAATTTTACTAAATCCATGATTTTAAGCTCTTAATTCGATTTTTAGCCCGTAAAAATCGGAGTGCAATATTAGGTATAATTTTTCAATTTTAAAAAGGAAGATTATGTTTTTCCACATTTTATTGGAAATCATACTTCCAGCTTAGCCAAATCAGCTTAAAAAAAGCGGATCCTCTGGGACTTCCTGGCTTTGTTCAGGATAAATGACCACAAAAGAATATTGACCGAAACTTTTGCCTAACTGTTTAGGTACCTGGTCTAAAACCGAATGATGGGAAACAGAACCCTTCCGGGCGCTGATGACTACCAATAGGTCATCGGGAGCCAGTTTGGCAGAGAAGCTTTCAAACTCATCCCAATTGCCAAACTCATTGTAAGTAGCTTTTCCGGGCGTTTTATTTTCCCTGAGGATGTTCTGCAAGCGGTTTAATGTGTCGGTGGTTCCAAAGAATTTCAAAGTGGCTCCGGTTTGTTTGGCCAGTTTACGGAGTGTATGGATCCAATGGGTAAACCCGATCTCGTATTCGGCATATTGAGGTACGGCCACCAAAATATGACGGATGGTATTTAAAGGATCAATGAAGTTGGTTACCAGGATCATTTTGCCGGAGCGTTCCAGTAAATTATCCAGCACGCTGCCAAAAATCCATTCTTTAGCGGAGTGTTTTCCATTCCAGCCAATAATAACCTGGGTGATCATCAGGTCTTTAATGGCTCGAAGAATACCGCCGGCAATATTCATATCTACCCGGGTAATGGCCGAAACGGAATTGTCTGAAGCGGCGGCATGTTTGCTGGCCTGGTTAAGCATTTTTTGGCTTAGCCGCAATCGTTCAGGAGCGTGGTGATCATCTGGTACCACCACCAGCGGATAGATCGGTTCTGCTGATTTGGGGCTTTTGATTAGAATGGAAAAATCGATCAGTTTTTCGATGCTTTCGGGGTGCGAAACGGGCACCAAAATACGCTCGGGTGCCAGGGTTTGTTCCGGCGGATTGGCATTTTCTACAATGGCTTGTTGCCGGCCGGCCTGCTCTACCACCAGCGTGCTGATCAGGCAGGTAACCAGGATCATGATAATAGCTCCGTTTAAAATATTTTCATTCAGCAAACCCAGGTTAAAGCCGATAATGACCGAGGCTAATGCTGCCGCGGCCCGGGCGGTACTTAAGCCAAACATAATTTTGCGCTCTAAGGCCGTAAAACGGAAGATCTTTTGAGTGGCCCAGGCGGCCAGCCATTTTCCGCTGGTGGCAATCAGGATCATGATGCCGGCAATGAGCAGGGCTGTTGTGCCTTTAAAGATAACCGACAGGTTAACCAGCATGCCCACGCTGATGAGAAAAAACGGGATGAAGATGGCGTTGCCCACAAATTCAATCCGGTTCATCAACGAAGAGTGGTGCGGGATCATCCGGTTCAGGGCCAGTCCGGCCAGGAAAGCCCCGATAATGGGTTCAATACCGGCTAGGTGCGATAAAAATCCCGCCAGGAAAACCAGGGCCAGCACAAAAATATATTGCGAAACTCCTTCGCTTTCATAATTTTTGAAGAACCAGCGAGAGAGTTTTGGAAATCCCCAGAAAATAATAAATCCAAATAAGGACAAAGAGATCAGCATGCGAATGGCAAAGGCGTAATCCAGTTTGCCATGGGCGTAATTGGCAATGACCGCCAGAATTAACAGCGCCGCGGTATCGGCAATAATGGTGCCGCCCACGGTAGTGCTTACAGAACGGCTATTGGTAATGCCCAGCCGGCTAATAATAGGATAGGCTAGCAAAGTATGCGAGGACATCACACTGGCAAACAGCATTGAAGAAACCAGGCTCAACTCTAAAAAGGTATATCCCACCCAGGCCGCTAACGCTGCCGGAATGATAAAGGTCAAAAAACCATGTACCAGGGTACGGTTTTTATTCTGGATAAAATCATTCATGTCTATTTCCAGACCGGCAATAAACATGATATAAAGCAAGCCTACGGTACCAAAAAGCACCATACTTTGGTCGCGAAGCAGAATATTTAAGCCATTGGGCCCTATAATAACCCCGGCTACAATGAGCACAATAAGATTGGGTATTTTGTACCTCCGGTAAATAATTGGAGCCAGCAAAATAATGAACAGTACCAGAGAAAAAATCAGTACCGGATCCTTGATGGGGAAGTATTTATGAAGATCTAAATTCAAGCCTTTTTACATTTGATTTTGCCTAAAATAAAAAAACAGGATTAAATCAATGTAAAGCAACCTGTAAATGACGTTATTTTAACAGATCGGGGCGGCGCTGGCGGGTGCGCTCCAGGGCTTGTTCATGGCGCCAGTCGTCAATAGCGGCCTGGTGTCCGCTTAGTAAAATATCGGGCACTTTATGGCCTTTCCAGTCGGCGGGGCGGGTATAAACCGGAGCGTCCAGCAGTTCTCCCTGAAAAGAATCAGACAAGGCCGAAGTTTCGTCGTTCAAAACTCCGGGTAATAAGCGGATAACGGCATCCACCAAAACGGCCGCTGGTAATTCTCCGCCAGAAAGCACATAATCGCCAATAGAGATCTCGCGGGTGACATATAAATCGCGAATGCGTTGGTCGATTCCTTTATAATGCCCGCATAAAATGATGATATTTTTTTGGGATGATAATTCGTTGGCGGTAGTTTGTTTCAATAAATCGCCATCGGGAGTCATAAAAATCACCTCATCATATTCCCGTTCTGATTTTAGCCAATCTATGCAATTGGCAAAGGGTTCTATGCTCATCACCATGCCGCTGCCGCCGCCATATTGGTAATCGTCCACACTTTTTTGCTTCTGTGTACTAAAATCCCGCAGATTGTGCACATGAATTTCGGCCAGTCCTTTTTTCTGTGCCCGCATTAAAATAGAATGGGCAAAGGGACTTTCCAGAAGAGCTGGCAAAACGGTAATAATATCGAAACGCATAGGGTAAAGTTAGTGGTTTTGAAATCGAGCCGGAAATCCGGGTTATTCGTTTATATACACATCGATCAGTCCTTCGGGGAGGTGGACTTCCAGAATGCCATTTTCCTCATCAATACTCACAATCAGATCGTCGTTTAGTGGAAACATAACCTCCCGGGATTTATAAGGCACTACGGCCACGTATTGCTGTGGAAATTCGTGAATTTCGACAATCTCGCCCAATTCGCCATAATGCTCATCATGCACGATAAAACCTTTCAGGTCAGTGATCAGAAATTCATCCTCATCTCTTTCCGGCTTTTGAGAATTAGGCAGATATATTTTTTTGCGGACCAATTTTTCGGCTTTTTCAATGGTGTCAATATCATCGAAATAGAAATAACCGGTTTGGTTGTTGTTCAGCTTGGAGGAAGAGACGAAATAAGGGATCAGTTTGCCGCTAATTTCCAGAAAAACAGTTTTTAGGGGAAGATCTTCGGGTTCATCGTATTCAAAAAATACCTGAACCTCGCCTTTCAAGCCCTTGGTTTTGGTGATGTAACCAATGTAAAAACAATCTTCTATTTTCATTTCCTATATAAAAAGCAATAGCGAAGACCTTTCTCTGAGAAAGAATCTTCGCTATTGGTACCAAATATCAAAATTAGCTTATTCTGCAGTTTCTTCAGTGTTTTCAGCAGCAGCTTCAGGAGCTTCTTCGGCAGGAGCTTCTTCCTCAGCAGGAGGAGTGTTTTTAGCAGCAATGGCAGCAGCAATTTCTGCTTTCTTTTTAGCTTCAGCAGCTAAAGCAGCTTTCTTAACCTCTTCTTTAGAATTGCTTAAGTTTTGTTTTTTGCTTTCGATTTTGCCCTCTTTACCTTGCAGCCACTCAGCAAATTTAGCTTCAGCCTGCTCCGGAGTTAAAGCGCCTTTTTTAACGCCACCCTGTAAGTGTTTTTTGTATAAAATCCCTCTGTAAGAAAGGATAGCCCGGCAAGTATCAGTAGGCTGAGCACCTTTGTTTACCCAGTCTAAAGCTTTATCAAAGTTGATGTCGATAGTAGCCGGGTTGGTGTTAGGGTTGTAAGAACC
Organism: Daejeonella sp.; assembly: GCA_035631395.1. Classification (GTDB taxonomy): domain Bacteria; phylum Bacteroidota; class Bacteroidia; order Sphingobacteriales; family Sphingobacteriaceae; genus Daejeonella. The sequence continues at coordinate 19,345 of DASQIU010000122.1, forward strand.
AATTCTTTCAATAAATTTTCCATCACGTGGAGCACGAGAATCGGCTACCACTACATGATAAAAAGGCTTTCCCTTTTTACCAAATCTTTGCAATCTGATTTTAGTTGCCATTTTTTTTAATAGTTATGTATTCAACATATTCCCGGAGTCCATTCTGCGGGGCTGCAAAGATATAAATAAATCCGATTTTAAAAGGGCAATAATCCTATTTTTGTGCCATGGAATCAAAAAAAATGCGCATCGCCGTGGATATGGATGAGGTTTTGGCCGATCCGCTTTCTAAATTCATTCAATTATATAACCGGGATTATGGTGTTTCTCTGGATCTGAAAATAGAGCCCGGAAACGAAATCTATCATCAAGTGCCTGAACATGCCAGCCAGAAATGGTACGAATATATTAATGAAAAGGGTTTTTTTAGAGATCTGCCCCTAATTGAAAACAGTCAGGATGTGATTCAGCAGTTGCAGGAAAAATATGAGGTATATATTGTTTCGGCAGCCCTGGAATTCAGAAATTCCTTAGAGGATAAATACGATTGGCTGGCCGATCATTTTCCTTTCATCCCCTGGAGCCATATTATGTTTTGCGGTAATAAAATTGTAGATGCCGATATTTTGATTGACGACCGGATCAAGAACTTCAGCGAATTTAAAGGCCGGAAACTGTTGTTCTCTTCCCCGCATAACTTGCTGGTTACGCAATATGAGCGGGTAGATAATTGGTTGCAGGTAGCTGAAAAGCTGTTGTAATGTATAGATTACACTGATTTAAAATTGGATTACACCGATTGTTGACCATTTTGAATTTCGAAATTAAGCGGATTTGGAGATTACACGGATGAGGGGCCAAAAATCCCGGTAGGGATGCCTGTTTATAGCACAAGTCATAAATGGCATTCGCTCCGGAGGAGCGTCCTGTTTGTATCGCAAAGACGCCAAGTCGGAAAGAATACCGCGGCTGTCTTAGCAGAAATTAGTCTGAACTGTGATTTTTGTGATTAGTTTGATTTGAGTATGAGATGACTTGAAATCTAAAATCATGGAATCCTATAAAACCTAATTCAGACGTTCTTAAGAATCCTAATCCAGATTCCGCTCAATATAATCGATCAGCGAGTGGATTACTTTGATATGGATCTCCTGGGCCCGGTCGGCATAATTGGAGCGGGGCGCCCGGATCTCTACATCGCACAAATCGGCCATTTGGCCGCCGTCTTTCCCGGTTAAACCAATCACTTTCATGCCTTTTTGTTTAGCGGCTTTAATGGCCAATAAAACATTCTCGGAATTGCCGCTGGTGCTAATGGCCAGCAATACATCGCCCGGCTGCCCTAGAGCTTCCACCATTCTGGAAAACACATGCGCATAGCCATAATCGTTTCCTACGCAGGAAATGTGCGAAGCATCTGAAATGGAGATAGCCGGCAAGGCCCGGCGGTTATCGCGGTAGCGACCGGAAAGCTCTTCAGCAAAATGCATAGCATCGCACATGGAGCCGCCATTGCCGCAGGAAAGAATTTTTTTATCGTTTTTGATGGCCTCAACCAATAGGTTTCCGGCCTGGTGGATGCGCTGAAAATTGTCCGGATCAGAAAGAAAAGCCTGTAGTACTGCTGCCGCTTCTTCAAAATGTTGTTTAATTTGCTCCATTTAAGGTTTAATAAGTTTATAAACAGCGCCCTTGGTTCCTCTGGGGCCGGTTTCCTGGTTGGTTAAAATATACAATTCTCCCGAAGAATCCTCGGCAAAAGAGAGAATTCGAAAATCGCCTTCTGGTTTATTTTTGATGGATATCAGGCCATTTTTCCAGGCTCCGCCTCTTTTTTCTAAATAAAACAGTTTGCCGATCCAATCGGCAAATATATAGCGTCCGTCTATTTGGGGCAAGGCTTTTCCGCGATAAACATAACCGCCAATTATGCTGATGCCCGTATTGTGATCGTATTCGAAGATGGGAAGTTTTAATCCTTCGGTTTTGCAATTTTCTTTCGGGTTAAAACAATGGAATCCTTCCATGATGCGCCAGCCATAATTGCCGCCTTTTTCAATAATATCCACCTCTTCATACAGGTTTTGGCCAACATCGGCGGCAAATAGAGTACCTGTTTTCTTATCGAAAGAAAATCGCCAGGGATTGCGTAATCCATAAGCCCAGATCTCTGGCCTGGCTTTTTTTCCTGTAAAGGGATTATCTGCCGGAATGCTGTAAGTAATGCCTTTATCCACATCAATCCGCAAAATTTTGCCCAGCAGGGTATTCAAGTTCTGGGCATTGCCAATTTCTCCATGCTGGTCGCCGCCACCGCCCCCATCGCCCTGGGCAATATAGAGGTAACCATCAGGGCCAAAATGTAAATCGCCGCCATTATGATTGCTTTCCGGATGTTCAATGGCCAAAATCACCCGTTCTGATTTTAGGTCGGCTTGGTTGGGCTTGGCTGAAACTTTAAATTCGGCCAATATATTTTTATGGCTGCTGCCGGGGTGTGATGAAGGGGCGCTGAAATAGATATACAGTTTATGATTTTTAGCAAACTGCGGATGCAGGGCAATTCCGAGCAGACCGCGTTCGTCGTAACCGCCGCTCAGTTTTACCATTTTGCTTCGGATATCCAGAAAAGGCTCCGGAATAAGTTTTCCTTTTTCAATAACGCGGATCAGGCCAATCTGATCACAAACCAATAGACGTCCGGTTCCATCGTTGGTAAAAGCGGCGGCCACCGGCGAGTGGAGTCCATCGGCTATTTTTTGCAATTCGATGGTGGGGGCATTTGAAGAATCTTTATTTGCATCTCCCGGATTCTGGCCGGAGGTAAAACTGTTGCATACCAATAGGCCAGAAATGACCAAAATTCCGACGAGTAATAAACCTGCTTTCATGAGGGTTAGTTTTTGGGTTTAAAACTTAACTTAAAACGGAACATATGGTTTGTTGAGTAGAGTTTGACGAAGAAATTTCATGCAGATAGTGTTGAGATTTCTATGCTTGGCGGCTTTTGCGTAGACAAAAGCCAATAATTTTTAGAAAAGCAATGTCCCGAGCCTAGGAATTCCCGATAGCCCCGCTTTCCGTTGCAAATCCTCATTCCGCTTGGCACTGCTTACTTCTCAGCCATGCATACCTGGCGCTTCATTGCGGGTTTTTCACTCAATCGGGTTTAGATGAATCGAACCAGTGCATATAAACGGTCTGAATTAGGATTAAAAGATTTTTGGAAGGGTAGTGTTTTGAAGCTGCAATTAGAGATTGTTTCAACCTTAAGAAAATAACAGGACATGATCTAAACAAATCAATAAACAATTTAAAACTGCCCGCCAATTTGGATTATGTTTGAAAGGACACTTTACAAATCTCTTAATTCTGAAATATCCTCTTCGAGGCTGTTGATGTATTCTTCAAAATGATCAATACAGCGCCCTACTCCCCAACTTTTGAATTCCTGGCGGCTGTGGCTGGTGCAAACTCCAATAACCGGTATGCCTGCCTTTTGGGCAGAAATAACACCTCCATGAGAATCTTCAAAAGCAATGCAATGGGCGGCATCGGTTTTTAGCGCTGAAAGAATGCGCTGATAAATCTCCGGATGCGGTTTGCCTTCTGCTACTTCATCGCCGCAAACCATCATATCAAAATAAGGCCGAACTTCTAAGCTGTCGATAATAAAGTTGAGATTTTCGATATTGCTATTGGTGGCCAAACCTATTTTTATGTTTTTGCTTTTGGCTATTTCCAGCAAGCGGGTAAATCCGCTTAGTTCCTGAACCGCATCCTGATATAATTCCCGGTATAAGGCTTCCTTTTCCCGGCTCAAACTTTTTACTTTTTCAGGAGATAAACCCTGACCAAAAAACTGAACGATCATCTGCTCGGCCGTACCCTTATTCACCGCATGGAATTCATCCGGGTTTAAATCAATGCTATTGTTTTTTAAAAATTTAAGCCAGGCCTGCTGATGGAAAGAGATGTTATTCACAATAGTTCCATCCATATCAAATATGAATGTTTTGGTCATTTTTTAGTTTATTCTTAAATGAGGTAAATAGGGCTAATGGGGGCAGCAGGCAGGTAGTATACCAAGATTACCGTACTGGCAGCGCTCATAAAACCGGGCAGCAAATATGGGAAGAAATATAGACACGAATTACACTACTTAGTCAAATTTACACGAATGTGATTAGTGCTAAATAGTTTAATTCGTGAAATTAGTGTCTTCTTAATTTTATTTACCGCGGCTCTTATCCCCTTGCATAATTTGTTGAATGAGGGCACCCCAGGCAAAAGGATTTAATAAAGGATTGGCCAGCCTTTGGTTTACGTTTTTGTTAACCAGGTTGCTATGGTTATTCTGGAAATTATAGCCCTGCATTTCCTGACCGTCGCGGGGCAGAGCGGCTGCCAGGGACGCCAGGTTCTCTCTGGAAACATTCTTTTTGGCTATTTCCAGGTCGTCATCGGCAAATTTAAGCGTTAAAAATTCACGCTTAAACTCATCGGTACTGGCCCAGGGATAAACCCGCACAGTGGGAAGATTGATGATCTCCTGTTTCAGTTTCAGGATAACGGTGAATTTATCATCGGGTACGCTTTGAGGGATAACGATGCTTTGTTTATGATAGCCAATGGCACTAAAAGTAAGCGTATCGTTTTCATGTACCACAAAAGAAAAATATCCTTTGTAATTAGCGGCGTGAATCTGTTTTCGGTCAGAAATATTGGTGATGGTAACGTAGGGCACAACGGTATTGCTGTCCGGATTAATAATTACTCCGGAAAACTGTACTAATTTTTTTTCGGGCCCCTGGGCAAAGGCTCCGACGGCAAAAAATAAACAGAGAAAAAATATCCAGTTGCGCATATACAAAGTTACCCAAAAATAATGCCTAGAACGTGTTAAATTTTGTTAAAAAAGCCTGATTAATAGGTTTTTCAGGAAACTATTACAGGCGTTCAGGCATAACGGCATTAGGGTCGTCCATATCCGTTAAATTAATGGCTTCAATACTCTCAATTTCGGGTACTGCCTTTTTAATTGCCTGCTCAATTCCAGCCTTCAGGGTCATAATACTCATAGGGCAGGAGCCGCATGCGCCCAATAAGCGCAAGCGAACAATATTATCCCCTGTGATTTCCTCTACAGAAACATTCCCCCCATCGGCCTCCAGATAAGGCCTGATGCTATCCAGTGCATTCTCAACTTTTTGTAGCAAATCCATGGTGTTATATTTTTCTAAAGATACAAAAAAATTAAAATGGTCTATTTTCGGGCATTTTGGATGGCCACCTGCTGGGCTACCCGCTCGGCAATTTGCATAAAGGCCGTTCCCATCACATTCTCAGACTCCAAAATAACCGGATGGCCTTCATCGCCGGCCTCGCTGATGCTTTGCAGCAAAGGAATTTCTCCCAAAAATGGCGCATCAATTTGCTCGGCCAGGGTTTTGCCCCCATCGCGACCAAAAATATAATAACGGTTATCAGGTAATTCGGCAGGTGTAAAATAGGCCATATTCTCTACTACCCCCAATAAAGGAATGTTGATGCTGTCCATCTGGAACATGCTTATTCCTTTGCGGGTATCAGCCAGAGCCACATTTTGAGGTGTGGTAACAATTACCGCTCCGGTAATCGGAAAGGTTTGGGCAATGGTAATGTGTACATCTCCGGTTCCGGGCGGAAGATCAACTACCAGGTAATCCAGTTCTCCCCAGTCGGCATCGTTAAATAATTGCTTTACAGCGCTGGAAGCCATCGGTCCACGCCATGGTACGGGTTGATTGGGATCGGTAAAAAATCCAATGGATAATAGTTTAATGCCGTATTTTTCAATGGGTTCAATTCGAGTTTTTCCATCAGGATGTTCGGTGGCATGAGGGCGTGCACCTTCTACGCCAAACATCATCGGAACAGATGGACCGTAAATATCGGCATCAATTAATCCCACTTTGGCCCCCTTTTGGGCAAGACCCAGGGCCAAATTCACCGCTACGGTTGATTTGCCCACGCCACCTTTTCCGGAAGCTACCGCGATAATATTTTTGATATTGGATAAAGTAGATTTGGTTCTGGTGGTAACCCGGGAACTCATCAGGATATTTACCTCGATATCTTTGCTGATAAAATGTTTAATGGCATTGCGGCAGGCGTTTTCCAGCATGTCTTTTAAGGGGCAAGCCGGCGTAGTAAGTACTACGGTAAAACTTATTTTATGGTCTTCAATTTTAAGGTCTTCGATCATATTTAAGGTAACCAGGTCTTTTTTCAGATCCGGATCTTCTACATGGCGTAAGGCATTTAAAACTTGTTCTTGACTAATCATCTCTATTTGAAGAATTTATTTTTATCTATATGTAATTCAACAAAAATACTAAACCCGACCGGGAAAACTTGATAGCTTGGGGTTTTTACAGATATTTGACCAACTAAAACTATCTATAAACGTTCTATAGCCTTTATGCCCTTCGTAAGGAAATTGATTCGGATGCAAATACCTTCTAAATACGTAAAAACCGGCGGCGGAATTATTGCGGGTTTGTTGATTTTGCTGTTGATTGGAGCCGGTATTGCCTATGTTAAACGGGAAGCATTGCTGAATTCGGCCTTGCAAAAAGGCATTGCTAAGGCTAAAAAAGACTATAATCTGGACGTGAAAATTAGCAGGGCTCATTTTGTGGGGCTTAAAACGGTTGCTTTTGATCAGATTACAGTGGTGCCTCAAAATCGCGACAGCCTGGCTCGTATTGCGCAATTGAAGGTTGGGGTGCGATTATTTCCGTTGTTGTTGGGTGAAATTAAACTGGCCGAAGTAAGTATGCAGGACGGTTGGATCCATTTATCCCGTAAGGACAGCATCAGTAATTATGATTTCCTTTTCCGGAAAAAGAATGCCGATACGCTTCAGACTTCTAAAGTAGATCTGGCTGCTCTGGCCAATAACCTGCTTAACCAAATGCTTTATAAAATACCGGATGATATGGATATCCGGAATTTTACCCTGGCTTTAACCGATAATGACCGTCAGGTGAATTTGCATACCCAAATGGCTACCATTCAAAATGGTCGTGTTCAATCAAGCATTCAGGTAAATGGAAAGGAAGCAGTTTGGCATGTTCAAGGCGAGGTTTATCCCGATGATAAAGAGCTGAATCTGAAACTTTTTGCCGACGGGAAAAAGGTAGAACTCCCCTACCTGGAACAGAAATTTGGCTTGAAATTAAACTTTGACACTTTGAGCACCCAGATGAAACGGGTTCGGCGTTCCGGCGGCCAGTTAAAAGTATCAGGTTCCTGGGCAGTAAAAAATCTGCTGTTGAATCATTCGCGGATAGCAGCCAATGATATTGTGGTGCCCGACGGATCTTTAGATGCTGATATGATTTTTGGTGAAAATTATGTGGCCATTGATAGCTCATCGGTTATTCATCTGAAAAACCTGAACATCAATCCGTACATAAAATACACCCTTTCTCCGCATAAAATTTACGAAGCCAAACTGCATATAGGCGAAATGGATGCCCAGGAGCTGTTTGATTCTTTCCCGCAAGGATTATTTGATTCTTTGGATGGAATCCGGGTGGCGGGCAAACTGCAATACGATTTGAATTTTTATCTGGATTCTGCTAAGCCGGATGCGGTTATTTTTGATTCCAGGCTGCGGAATAAGGATTTTAAAGTGTTAAGCTGGGGAAAAAATAACCTGCAAAAAATTAATGCCTCCTTTGTGTACACGCCTTATGAGTATGGTAAACCGATGCGGAACATCATTATTGGCTCGGAAAACCCTAACTATACAACGCTGGAGGAGATTTCGCCTTATTTGAAAAATGCGTTATTAACGGCCGAAGACCCTTCTTTCTTTAGTCATAAGGGTTTTGTGGAAGAATCTATCCGCAAGTCTATTGCCACCAATTTTAAGGAAAAGGCTTTTAAACGCGGTGGAAGTACCATTTCCATGCAGTTGGTGAAAAATGTGTACCTGAACCGGCAAAAAAACCTGGCTCGTAAAATAGAAGAGATCCTGATTGTGTGGATCATTGAAAACGGTCGTTTATCCAGCAAGCAGCGGATGTTTGAAGTGTATCTGAATCTGATAGAATGGGGCCCCAATGTATATGGTATTGGCGAGGCCGCCCGTTATTATTTCAATAAACTCCCTTCGCAACTGGATTTGGGCGAAAGTATCTTTTTAGCCAGCATTGTTCCGCGACCTAAATCGGCCTTGTACTTTTTTGAAGGCGATGGCAGTTTGCGCCCTGGCTTACGCGGATACTTTAAATTAATTGGCGGGATCATGGCCCGCCGCGGTTGGGCCGAGCCCGATACCAATGCATATGGCTTTTATTCGGTAAGATTGAAAGAAAGCTTGCGGCGTGGTACTTTTGTGTCGGCAGATTCTTTAGGCGTTGATACGCTGATGAATAATGCCGATGATAATGACGAAGGCGGTATGATGCTGCAGATTTTTGGGAAACCGAAGCCTGATACTATCCGGGCGGCCGAGTCAGAAAAGATAAAAACTTTCCAGCAGGAAGTACAGAAAACGCCGGCCCAGCTTAGGCAGGAACGCCGCGAAGAGCGCCGCCGCTTAAAAGAAGAAAAACGGAAACCGAATTAATTCCGAATGGGAATAACCGGTTTGGAGACATCCATAAAAAACAAATTAGTTTATGAATATCCAGGTAGACGATAAAGAATTCAACTTATATCTTGATAATAACCAGATCCAGAAAAAGATCCGATTGCTGGCTATCCAGCTCAATGTAGATTATGAAGGCCGCCTTCCGGTATTTGTGGGCGTATTGAATGGCAGCTTTATGTTTTTGGCCGATTTAATGAAAGAAGTTAATATCCCGGCCGAGGTAACATTTGTAAAGGTATCTTCTTACGAAGGCGATAAAAGCACCGGCGAGGTTAAAAAAGAGATTGGCCTGAGCATGGATTTGAAAAACCGGGAAGTGATTTTGGTAGAAGATATTGTGGATACCGGCACCACTCTGAAGTATTTGCTGGAAATGATTAAACGGGAGCAGCCTGCATCGGTACAAGTATGTACCCTGCTGTTAAAGCCACAGTCCTTAAAAGAAAATATAGAGGAGATTGCCTATGTGGGATTTGAGATCCCGAATGAGTTTGTGGTGGGTTACGGACTGGATTTTAACAGCCTGGGCCGCAATTTAAAGGACATTTACCGGGTAAAACCTTCCTAAAAGGCTATATTTTAAGCAGAATTAAAGCTTGCAAAAAAAATATTTGCACCTTTGCGCTTAAACCGGTAGTTATAATTTTGATTTCCGGCTTAAAAACGAAAAAAACATCCATAAAACAATGACCATACATAAAGAAGGATACACTTCTATAGCTCTTTGCATACTTTTTATTTTTGTGATCAATGCCTTGGTGCATTTCTTCCTGCCCGGCACCACCTGGGTGCAATGGCTTGTTTATATTTTTTCTTTTGCCTTATTTGTAATTATCCTGCAGTTTTTCCGTAGCCCTATTATCAAGGTTGCGACCAACGAGGTTCATATTATTTGTCCGGCCGATGGAAAAGTGGTGGTGATAGAGGAAACCGAAGAAACGGAATATCTGAAAGATCGCCGTATTCAGGTGTCTATTTTTATGTCGCCAATTAATGTACACGTAAATCGTTATCCAATAGGTGGCTTGGTTAAGTACTTTAAATATCATCCTGGTAAGTTCTTGGTAGCCTGGCATCCTAAATCCTCTACAGAAAATGAGCGGACTACCGTCGTGGTAGAAAATAAAAAGGGAGTTCCGGTGCTTTTCCGTCAGATAGCCGGCGCTTTGGCTCGTCGCATTGTTTGTTACGCTAAAGAAGGACAAAAAGTAGAGCAAGGCGAACAGTTTGGCTTTATCAAATTTGGCTCCCGGGTGGATGTTTTTCTGCCGCTTGGAACTGAAATTAAGGTTGGTTTAGGCGATGTAGTAAAAGGTGGTAAAACCGTTTTGGCCGAATTGAAAGCTTAAAATGAGCCAATTAGATTTTATTTCATACTTTAGGACGTTTTACTTTAAATAAACCTTTTAAAACCATGAAAAAATTATTTACCATATTGGCCCTGGCAGGTTCTGTAAGCCTGGCCGTTGCCCAAAACGCCCCCAAAGCCACAGCTCCTAAAGAGGCGCCAAAAAAAGAATGTAAAAAAGGCGATAAATGCTGCAAAAAAGGCGATAAAAAAGACAAGAAAGATAGCTGCTGCAGCAAAAAGTAATTGCTGATGGGTTGCTGATAATAAAAGAGGTTGAGTTTTTCAGCCTCTTTTTTTGTGGACAAATTTTGAATTAGTCTTGCTGTCCTGTAACAATTTTGTTTGATTCTGACTCCTAAATCATATAAAATATCATATGACATCTAACGAAATCATCTTATTAAATTTTAGCGAGATCAGAAGGCGGAGTATTAAACTTTGGGAAGGTTTGCCTCCCGATTTTTACTCCTGGCGGCCGGATAGCCAGGCCATGAGCGGTTTGGAAATGATCAGGCATGTTCTGGAAGGCGAGCATCTTTTTCATACTATCGTGAATAATCGAGGTAATCTGGGTGATTATGTTTCACCCTGGGCCAACAGGCCATACACCAATTTACAAGACGAACTCAATTTTGCGGAGCCCTTTCGTAACCATTTTTTAGAAGCCATCAAAACTTTCACGGCCTCAGATCTGGAAAGCATAGAAATTGTTCGTTCAGAAAAAGGACAGCGTAAAAAGTTGGGAGATTATCTGCTTCGGATTGCTTATCACGAATCGGTTCATACCGGACAATTTTTATTTTATTTACGTACACTTGGACTAGAAAGGCCTTTAATTTGGGACTAGCCATGAAGCCCATGGCCAAACTAATTTTAAATCGAAAATATGACCTATTTTAACAGGAAGTCTGTAGATAGCAATCGGATACAAGTGAGCTTATATGCTGCGGTGGTGGTATTTTTAGCTTATACCATGATTTTTGGCTTCCGTAAATCATTTACTGTGGCCACTTTTGAGGGCCTGCAGGTTTGGGGTTACAGCTACAAAACTATTTTGGTTATTAGCCAGGTATTGGGCTATATGCTGGCTAAGTTTTATGGAGTAAAATACATTGCAGAATTAAAACGCCAGGGCCGGGGTAAAATCATTTTAATGCTGACGGGTATCGCCTGGTTAAGCTGGTTGTTTTTTGCCATTGTTCCGGCGCCCTATAATATCGTTTTTCTTTTTATTAATGGTTTCCCTCTGGGGATGCTCTGGGGAGTAGTGTTTTCTTACGTAGAGGGCAGAAGAAGTACCGATTTTATTGGGGCAACACTGGCGGTGAGCTTTATTTTTGCGTCTGGTTTTGTAAAATCAGCCGGAGGCTGGTTAATGCTTAAGTTTGGAATAACAGAATTTTGGGTTCCTTTTTATACCGGACTTTTGTTTGCCGTGCCCTTGCTCGTTTTTGTTTATTTGATGGAGAAAATACCACCTCCGGATGATGCAGATATTGCTGATCGTATGAGCCGGAATCCAATGTCTGCCCAGGAAAGAGCCCAATTTGTAAAAACCTTTTTACCAGGTTTGCTTGCCTGTATCCTCATTTATTCTTTTGCCACCATTTTTAGGGATATCCGGGATAATTTTGGAGCCGAAATGTGGATAGAAATGGGCTATATCAATCAGCCGGCTATATTTTCCAAAACAGAAACACCCATTACACTGATTATACTCGCCCTAATTGGCAGTATGGTTTTTTTGCGAAATAGCTTTCAGGCCTTAATAATTACCCATTCTTTTATTGCTTTCGGATTTTTGCTGGCCGGCCTAAGCACTTTGCTTTTTATTAATCAACAATTATCTCCAATATTATGGATGACTACCGTTGGTTTGGGTCTTTATATGGTTTATATACCTTTTAATGCGGTTTTCTTTGAACGCTTAATTGCAACTTTCAGATATAGTGGTAATGTTGGTTTTTTGATCTATATGGCCGATTCTTTTGGCTATGTAGGGAGTGTGGGAGTATTATTTAGCAAGGAGATTTTTAAAGTAAAGCTTAACTGGGTGAACTTTTTTGCCAACAGTGTGATGGGCTTATCGGTGATTGGTGTTTTTTTAACCCTGTTCTCTGTCCTTTATTTTAGTAAAATGTATAAGAAACAGATGGCTATTTCTAATGATAAACAAGTTATCCCTGCTGGAATTAATGAACAGGTTGCCACATAAGTGCCATAACTTTATAATTGCTCTGCCGGTAAATTGGCAAACCGCAATTTAATTACCTGTTTATAGCGAAGTTGGCTACATAATCAAGCGGCTCCTGAGGAGCCGCCTGATTTGTGCATAAAGCTAAGCTGTATAGAATCAGTTTAAATGGAATTTCTCTACAATAGCTCCACCAAAGTTTCCAGTTTCATGCCCCTGGATCCTTTGATCAAAATCAGGGAATCTTTTATGGGTTTTTCTTTTAATGCCTGATAAGCTTCCTGTGTATCACGATAAAAAGAGCCGATATTGTTCCCGAATTTATAAAATTCTGCCCCGATAAAAATATGCTGATCTGCCGGTAAGGCTTCGGCTTTTTCAACAATAACTTGGTGTTCGGTTTCCGATTCGGAGCCCAGCTCAAACATATCGCCCAGAATCAATACCTTTTTTGACGCTTCGGCCATTTCCAGGTTTTCCAGGGCAACAGCCATGCTGCTGGGGTTGGCATTGTAATAATCGCAAATTAGCGTGTTAGAAGCCGTTTGGGTAAGTTGCGAGCGGTTATTTCGTGGTTGGTAAGAGGTAATGCCCTGGTTAATTTCTTCCGGACTGAGCCCAAAATAAGAGCCCAGGCAAATGGCCGCCAGGATATTTTCTACATTATAGGTTCCGGTTAAATTGGATTGGGCAATATGCGGACTATCGTCAAATTCCATGCCCTGGCGGTGCCAGGCTACTTCTAAATAAGGAGCTGTTTTTTGCAGCTTCCCGCAAACAAAATTTCCGGCCGAAATGCCATAAAAAACCTCTCTTTCCACTTCCCTTTCCCGGCTCATGGCTACTAGAAAATGGTTGTCGCTGTTGATAAAAGCTACGCCCTCAGTTTTGCTTAAATATTCATACAGCTCGCCTTTGGTGGCTTTCACCCCTTCAAAACTGCCAAATCCTTCCAGGTGCGCTTTGCCTACATTGGTAATCAGTCCGTGGGTAGGTTGGGCAATGGAGCAAAGAAATTCGATTTCTTTAATGTGATTGGCCCCCATTTCAATAATGGCCATTTCGGTTTGTGCCGAAAGGGATAAAATAGTTAAAGGTACCCCGATATGATTGTTTAGGTTTCCCTGGGTAGCCTGGGTTTTGAAACGTTGCGACAGTACGGCATACAACAACTCTTTAGTGGTGGTTTTTCCGTTGGTGCCGGTAATCCCGATAAAAGGAATAGGTAACTGGCGGCGATGGTACCTGGCCAGGTTTTGTAAGGCCATTAAAACATCATCCACTAAAATAAAGCGCTCATCGGCAGCAACTGATGGATCATCAACAACGGCCAGGGCGGCTCCGGCTTCCAGAGCCTGAGCGGCAAATTGGTTGCCGTTAAAGTGCTCGCCTTTGAGGGCAAAAAACATACATCCGGGTTGAATTTGCCGGGTATCGGTGCAAACCAGCGGATGCTGAAGATAGTGTTGATAGAGTTGCTCGGTATTCATCTATACAATATTACTCTCTATCAATTGATTTTTGAGCAAAAAGATTATTTTTTTACCCGGTTGATTTTCACAATTTTAGAACTATAATTTGAACGAAGAATTTTTAGCTTAGCTCCATGAAAAGACTTTACTTGCTTCTGTTCCTGATATTTTCAGGCTTATTAACCGTACAAGCGCAAAAAATACAATCTCCCTCCGAGTTTTTAGGATACCGCCTGGGCGATAGTTTTACCCCGCATCATCGCGTACTGGATTATTTCAGATATGTGGCTTCGGTTTCTAAAAATGTGAATTTGCAACCCTATGGTAAAACTTACGAAGGACGGCCACTGATGCTGGCTTTTATTTCTTCGGAAGAGAATATGCCTAAACTGGAGGAGATCCGTAAAAATAACCTTCGTTTGGCCGGGGTAGAAAATGGTCAGGCCAGCACCAATCAGCCGGTGATAGTTTGGTTAAGTTATAATGTGCATGGCAATGAGTCGGTATCTACCGAAGCTTCTATGCAAACTTTATATAGTCTGGTTGATCCTTCAAACAACCGCAGTAAAACCTGGTTGAAGAATACAGTTGTGGTGATAGATCCCTGCTTAAATCCGGATGGACGAGAGCGCTATGTGAATTTTTATAATCCCCTGAAAAACTCCAGCCCGGATCCCTATCCGCTTTCCCGCGAGCATATGGAGCCTTGGCCAGGTGGCCGACCCAATCACTATTATTTTGATTTGAACCGCGATTGGGCCTGGCAAACTCAGATAGAATCGCAGCAGCGCTTAGCTATGTACAATCAGTGGCTTCCGCAGGTGCATGTTGATTTTCATGAACAGGGTATTAATGCCCCTTACTATTTTGCTCCCGCTGCCGAGCCTTATCATCAGGATGTTTCTAAATGGCAAAGGGAGTTTCAAACGCTGATCGGGAAAAATAATGCCCGCTATTTTGATCAGAACGGATGGATGTATTTTACCGGCGAACGTTTCGACTTGCTTTATCCTTCTTATGGCGATACTTATCCAACTTATAATGGTTCGGTAGGTATGACTTACGAGCAGGGCGGCTCTGGTCGGGCCGGTTTGGCCGTTATAAAGCAAGAAGGTGATACCCTGACCTTGAGAGATCGTATTGACCACCATTATACTACGGGTCTTTCAACTGTTGAGGCTACTTCTGAAAATGCCGACCGGGTAGTTTCTGAGTTTAAAAACTATTTTGCCAATAATAAGGCTAATCCCCCAGGAGAATATAAGAGTTATGTGATCAAAAACGAGAATCCGGAAAAGCTGAAAGCTCTGGCTTTGCTATTGCAACGCAACGGAATTGAGTTTGGATATGGCTTGGAAAAACCGGCTAAAGGCTTTAATTATTTCAATGGGAAAACCGAAGATTTTAAGGTGGAGAAAGCCGATATGGTGATCAGCGCTTATCAGCCTAAATCAGTAATGCTGAAAGTGCTGTTGGAGCCCCGTACGTTTGTTTCAGATTCAGCTACTTACGATATTACTGCCTGGGCTCTGCCCTATGCCTATGGTTTAAAATCGTATGCCAGCCGGGATGTGTTGAAGCCTGTTTCATCAACCTTGGCCTCTTCCGAGCAGCCTGTTAGGGAGATCAATAAACCGGTGGCTTATATTGCCAACTGGAATTCGGTAAATGATGTGAAGTTTTTGTCTGCCTTGCTAAAAAAGAACATCCGGGTACGTTATTCGGAGGTTCCTTTTGTGGCCGGAGGTAAAAGTTTTGAGGCCGGATCTTTAATCATCGCCAGAACTGGAAATGAAAGCATGGGTGCAGAATTTGAGAAAACAGTTACCAGCCTGGCTAAAGGTTTGGATGTGAGCCTGTATCCTATTGCTTCCGGATTTGTAGATAAGGGCGCCGATTTGGGTTCTGATAAGGTCCGTTATATCAAGCGGCCTAAAGTTGCCTTGATAGGCGGCGAAGGGGTTTCTTCTTTGTCTTTTGGACAGATCTGGCATTTCTTTGAGCAGCAAATCAACTATCCTTTAACGGTTTTGCGCAAACAAGATCTGGGACGTATTAATTGGAGTGATTTTGACGTAATGATCTTCCCCGACGGCGATTATGAAGATTTTGGTAATGATAAAATGCAGGCCTGGATTCGTAGCGGGGGTAAATTGGTTGCCCTGGAAGATGCAGTAGCCCAACTGGCCGGCAAAAAGGGCTTTAACCTGAAATCAAAAGAAGAGAAGAAAGATGCCAAGGAAAAGAATCCTTATGAGGATTTGAAAGCTTACCAAAATCGAGAACGCGATGATTTAAAAACCAGTATTCCCGGGGCTATTTACAAAGTAGATCTGGACAATTCGCACCCTCTGGGTTTTGGTTTTCCTAATTATTACTACACGTTGAAATTGAACAACCGCCTTTACCAGTTTTTAGATGCGGGATGGAATGTAGGTGTTCTTAAAAAGAATAACTACATAACCGGATTTGTGGGAGTTAATACCCGCAAAAGCCTGGCCGATGGTTTGATTTTTGGCGTTCAGGATATGGGCCGGGGTTCGGTAGTTTATTTGAACGACGATCCTTTGTTCAGAAGTTTCTGGGAGAGCGGAAAATTATTGTTTAGCAATGCCGTATTTATGGTGGGGCAATAAAATACCGGAGAATTTTTGGTTGCAAGGACGCCAGGCCACAAAGAAAAGGTCTGGCGTTTTTTGCGTCTGTGTGATGTTCCTTTGTATAGGAACTAAGTTCCAAGCCAGGTAACAATTCCCCTCCGTTGGAGGGGTACCCGAAGGGCGGGGTGGTTTATAATTGTGTAAAGTTAATCTACGATATTTTGTTCGCTAAGCCGTAGAGTTACCAAGAAAATAAGTTCTAAATCTGGCGTCTTTGCATGGTTTCTGAGCTTTCTACAAAACTCTTGTTAAGTGCCTGTTAATCTCTGATGAAGAAAAGGTTAGAAAAAAAATTAAAAAATTGTAATTATCCCGTTACTCTACTAACTTGGCTTTTTACCTAATACTTGAAAAGCTTGCGAAATATCTTTCTTTTTGATTTAAAAAAAATAATTCTGCTGACGCTGATTTTTTTCAGTATAACAGTATTGGCCCAGGAAAAGGTTATTCATAAGGGTATCTCCGGTTTTGTGGTTAATGAGGCTAAATTGGCTATGGAAGCAGCTACGGTGATGCTGCTCAGCCAGGCTGATTCCTCGCTGGTGAAAATGGAGATTTGCGATCAGAAAGGAGCTTTTAATTTTCAAAATATACCTTCCGGTAATTATTTGATTTCAATTTCGGCGATTGGCTATCAAAAACTTTGGCTGGGCCCTTATCAAATATCTTCGACTAAACCGGTTATAAAACTTGGCGAGCTGAAACTGAATCCGGTTTCTGCTAACTTAAAGGAGGTGGATATTGTAGACACCCGTCGTTATGTGGAAGTAAAACCGGGCAAAATAATGCTGAATGTAGATAACAGTATTCTTGCCGCCGGAAGTACAGCTTATGATCTTCTAAAAAAAGCACCGGGCCTGCAAATGGACCATGAAGATAACCTGAAGCTGAACGGTAAGACCGGTGTGTTAGTGATGCTGAATGGCAAGCAGACCTTTATGGAGCCCGAAGCTTTGATGGATATGCTGAAGGGCATGCAAAGCAACGATATCGAACAGGTTGAGCTGATCAGTAATCCTTCGGCAAAATATGTGGCGGCCGGAACCGGAGCCATTATCAATATCAAAACCAAAAAGAACAAAAACTTTGGCACCAATGGCTCTTTAACCGGTATGGGTGGTGTAAGCAAACTGGGCTCAATATACAATCCCAATGGGAGGTTTAATACCGGTTTGAATTTAAATCACCGAAATAAAAGCTATAATATTTACGGAAATTATACGTATGCCGATATCAGTGTATCTCGTAACTCTCTTTTAGGCCGGAAGATTAACTATGGCAATCAGTCATCGGCTATTGATGTGGATTATTATGGATTAACCCGGCGTCAAGCTCATACCTATAAATTAGGCGCCGATTATCAAATTAACTCTAAAAACATCATTGGGCTTCTGTTTTCCGGGTCTGATATTTTAATTGGGATTGATAAATACAGCAGTTCCAGTATTTATAATCAGGGGCAACTTGATACTACCATCCTGACAGATTCCTATCAAAACCGTAAGCTCTTAAATAATATTTTCAACCTGAATTATAAAGGTAGTTTGGCTAAAAATTCGGGCGAAATATCCATAGACCTGGATTATATAAACTACGACAGAAGTTCTCTGGAGTTGTTGAATCAGTTTATGCATTTCAATTCTGATTCTTATGCGTATCGCCCTTCCTTGCTATTGAAAAACAGTTCGCCTTCTAAGTACAGTATTTACTCTTTGAAGGCCGATTACTCACTGCCCCTGAATAAAAAAACTACGCTGGAAATGGGCTTGCAGGCCAGCCAGGTAAAAGGAAATAGCCGTTTGGATTTTGGCCAACTTATTGGAAGCGATTTTTTACCCGATGCCCGCTTCAGCAACCAATTTAAAATTGATGAACGGATTGCCGCGGTTTACCTGAACTATAATCTGGAATTGAAAAATGCAAGTTTAGTTCTGGGCTTGCGCACAGAACACACCAATTCTGAAGGTTTTTCGGTAACTAATAACGATTTGAATCGGAGAAAATATTTTGATTTCTTTCCTAACATCCAATATTCTCAAAATTTGGATAAGGATAATCAGTTGATGATTTCATTTGGCAGGCGTATTGGCCGGCCCGGTTATGATAATTTAAATACGTTTGTGGCTTATCTGGACCAGTATAGTTTCCGCTCTGGCAATCCGCTTCTGAAACCGGCTTACACCCAAAATCTGGAACTGACGCATGTTTATCAGGATAAATATTCCAGCACGTTCCGGGTAAGCAAAACCACCGATATTTTTATGGAGATTAATGAGCAGGATGATTTGACCAAAGTTAATACGGCCATTATGAGGAATTTGGACCGGCAATATGCTTATGGTCTGGAATTTAATGTGCCCATTGAACCGACCGCATGGTGGAATGTGGACCTAAATCTGGAGGCTATGTATGAGCAGTATAAGAATTTATCGGGCACCGGTAAATTCAATAATTCAAGCCCCAATGTAGTGCTTACTACCTCCAATAGCTTTAAGTTGCCCGGAAAATTTAATGCGGAGCTTTCCGGCAAATATGAAAGTGCAGTAGCGTACGGGATTTATGATTTTGATCCGGTTTATACTGTTAATGCCGGTTTTAGTAAGAGCGTGTTTAATAGAAAGGCTTTACTGAGATTAAGCATCAGCGATATTCTTAATTCCCAGCAAAACCGCTACCGTTCTACCTATCAAAACCTAAATCTTTTTAATTCAGAAAAAAGAGAAACCCGTGCGGCCTGGTTAAGCTTTTCCTACCAGTTTGGTAAGAAAACAGTTAAATCTGCCCGTAAACGCAGCACAGGTTCTGAATCTGAGCAAAGCCGTATGGGAAATTGATTTTGTGATAACATCGATTTTTTCACAGAATATACTGATTTATATAGGATTACACCGATTTTAATTGGTTGCACAGATTGTGGACAGGCAAAATCCCGACGGGATGACATGTTTATAGGGATGGATTTGATATTGGTAGATTAAGCCCTGTAGGGGCGACATATTTATCTGCGGTTCCTGTTTACAATCAGATTAGAGTTACACCGATGAAAGGTTAAACAAATCAGTCAGTATCTTGCTATACATGTTAAAAACGCCTATTACGCCTGCAAAAATCATTTTCATCAAATCAATCACCAATCAAAGTTCAGACTTTTATTGCAGCGGCCCTGCCATTTAAACCCGATTGGCGTGGAAAACCCGGAATGAAGCGAAGGATACGATTGACCTGATGCTTTAATAATACTCCGGACGAATGCCAAGAGGTCCGGCATTCTGATTAAGCACAAAGCGGAATGAGGATTTGGAACGGAAAGCGGGATTATCGGTTCCGAAGGGTTAAAGGTTTTGCTTTTCTAAAAGGTCAGTATGAATTTCTGGATTTTAAACCAGTGCAAAAAAGAAAAGGGTGTCCTGTTTGGACACCCTTTGACTAAAAAATGGGGAATGGCAAATTAGTTTTTCATTCTGCTGGCCTCGTCTTCTAATCCGGTAGAGCGTTTCCGGGCAGCTTTTATTTCATTTTTGCCAAAGCGGTAAGTAAGCGTTAAGCGGCCAATGCGGGTCTCACGTGCTTCTGAAAAATGTAAGTCCATGTTCTGGTAGGTAGTGGATACCCGTTGTTTTTGTTGATTAAACAAATCACTCATATTCAAACGAAGATTCATCTTATTATTCATGAAT